>CAYQOQ010000022.1:0-42394 GCA_964419175.1 uncultured Occallatibacter sp.
TGCTCATGGGCGCCGAGCGCAAGTCCATGCTGCTGACCGACGAGGAGAAGCGGGTCACCGCCTATCACGAAGCCGGCCACGCGCTGGTTTCCTTCTTCCGCGTCCACTCAGACCCCATTCACAAGGTCACCATTATTCCGCGTGGAATGGCTCTGGGCGTCACCATCTTCCTGCCCGGCGACAGGCATAACTACACGCGTGAATATCTTGAAGCCAAGCTCGCCATGTCCTACGGCGGCCGCGTGGCTGAAGAGATCTTCCTCAACCAGATGTCGACGGGCGCAGGCAGCGATATTGAAGTTGCTACCGATCTCGCCCGCCGCATGGTCTGCGAGTATGGCATGAGCCGCCTCGGTCCGCTCACCTTCGGCAAGAAGGAAGAGCAGATCTTCCTGGGCCGCGAGATTGCCCAGCATCGCGACTTCAGCGAAGAGACGGCGCGGCAGATCGATCTTGAAGTACGCCGCCTGATCGACGAGGCTTACCAGACCGCGCACACCATTCTCGAATCGAACAAGGACCCGATGCACCGCATCGCCGCTGCCTTGCTCGAACGCGAAACCATCGACGCCGAAGAAGTTCGGATGCTGATCGAAGGCCAGGAACTGCCTCCGCTGCGTTCGATCCTGGCCTCGCCCAGCGATCCCGACGGCACTCCGCAGCAGGTCCTCAAACCCGAGAGCCGTAGCGGCCCCGGCTTCCCCGAAGGCTCGCCTTCGCCGGCATAAAAACAGTGAACAGTGAACAGAAAAGGGCTGCTCTCCGGAGCAGCCCTTTTTGTAAGTGAGTTCTCGATAGAAGATCGGATGCCCCAGGTCCCGCTTCTGGGACCTGGGAAATGACAAACCTCCATCGGCCACTGTCCACTGTTCACTGCACTGATACAATTCCCTCGCAGATGGAATGCCGCTCGCTTGTGAATCGAATTGAGAGAACGCGCCCGGCTTCGTTTGTTCCCAAACCAAATTCACTGAGGAGCATTCCGTATGCGTTCGTCCCTGCGCCGCTTTACCGTCTCGCTTTTCCTGCTCGTCTTCGCACTGGCAACGCTCGCTCATGCCGCGCCCGTGCTCATGATTTCGATCGATGGCCTCAAGCCCGAATACGTCACCCAGGCCGATGCGCACGGCATGAAGCTGCCCTATCTCCGCTCCATGATGCGTGATGGAACCTATGCCGAGGGTGTCGTTGGAGTGTGGCCCACCGTGACCTATCCGAGCCACACCACGCTGCTCACCGGCGTCACGCCCGCCGTGCATGGCATCTACAACAACCTTGAGTTCGACCCCGAGATGCGCTACTCCAGCGCCTGGCACTGGTATGCGTCCCAGATTCAGTCGCCAACGCTATGGAAGGTCGCGCACACGGCCGGTCTTAGCACTGCCAGCATCGGCTGGCCGGTCAGCGTGGGCGCAACCGATGTCGACTGGCTCATCCCGGAGTTCTGGCGCACAGCCGATCCCTCCTCCGCTGTGAATCCGGCAGACCGTTTGCTCCTCTCCGCCGTCTCGCGCCCCGACACACTCATCCAGCAGTTGGCGCCCGCGGCCGGCCCGTACATGATGGGCAACGACACCAGCGTCGGCGGAGACGAAACCAAAACCCGCTACGCCCTGGAAATCCTGCGCCGGTATAAGCCTGCGTTCATGACCATCCATCTCAGCTCGCTCGATGATGCGCAGCACGCGCACGCTCCCTTTAGTCCTGAAGCCGAACGGACATTGGAATCGATCGATGGAATGGTGGCGCGGCTTGCATCGGCAGCCTTTGCCAACGACCCCTCCGCGGTGCTCGTGGTCGTCTCCGATCACGGGTTCATGAACATCTCCCACTGGGTTAATCTCTATATTCCGTTTCTGCAGGCGGGGCTCATCGAGGCAACGGCCAATCCGCAATCCAGCGTTCCTCAAATCAACGCATGGAAGGCCGAGCCTTGGCTTGGCGGAGGCATGGGCGCCGTAATGCTCAAAGACTCCGGCGATCACGAGACTGAGCAGAAGGTACGAGCACTACTCGACAAGCTGGCCGCCGATCCCGCCAACGGCATCGCGGAGATCCTCGATCGCGACGTAATCCAGAAGCGCGGAGCCTTCCCGGATGCGGCTTTCCTGGTTGTTCTCAAGCCCGGTTATTATTGCGGCACGGCAACCAGCGGCAATCTGGTGACGGAGATTCCTGGCAGCAGGGGATCGCATGGCTTTTCGCCGGAGTATCCGGAGATGCGCGCATCCTTCTTTGCATTAGGCGCCGGCATCGCCCGTCATCGCGATTTGGGAGTCGTCGATATGCGGCAGGTTGCGCCTACCGTCGCCGCGATTCTTGGCGTGCCCATGCCCACGGCAAAGTTCTCTCCGCTCAACGTCAAGTCCGCGGCCAAGCTTCATGATATCTTCGACAAGTACTGAATCGCGAACAGCTTCGAGATCTATCCAGGCACCCATACCAGCGCTGTAGCAGGCCGCTTCCAGAACCATGTAATGCCGTTCTTCAGCAAGAATCTCTGCTTCAACGCAAGTTGCCAATGATTGGCCCGAAGGGGACATGTGCTCAACCGGAGAAGCAGGCCCGAGAGCTTGGGTCCAATTGGCGTTGAGATGAGTATGCTGGATGCTCCGCTTCCATGCACCCCTGCGAACACCTTTGATGAAGTGCAGTGCACGTCAGCCTGGCATCAGAGAACAGCGGGCAATGCGGACAGTTTGAGAGATCGGCTGAGGGCTCATGAGTAATCGCTTACCGGAAAACTCGGGCGGCAATGCAAAGAGGATTGAAGATGAAAAAAAGAAGTGATTTCGGAATGATGGTGGCAATGCAGTTCATACTGATTGGCGCCGCGTTGACAATGGGTGCACAGGCCGGCGCGGGGCCCAATGCACCCGCGCACAGGCCGGAAGGCCCGTGTGACATCTACGCCGCGGCCGGCAACCCCTGCGTGGCCGCCCACAGCACCACGCGCGCCCTCTACGCCTCCTACAACGGCCCACTCTATCAGGTTCTTCGCCAGTCAGACGGCAAGACGCTGGATATCGGCGTCGTACAGCCCGTTGCGTTGCCGGGCCCCGATGCAGGTGGATACGCCGACGCGGCCGCGCAGGATGCGTTCTGCGCCAACACCTATTGCTGGATCACGACCATCTACGATCAGTCCGGAAAACACAACGATCTGACTCAGTCGCCGCGCGGCGGATTCAGCGGCCCCGCCCTGGGCGGCTTCAATAACCTTCCGCTCGCCGACATGGCGCCGATTACGATCATGGGCCACAAGGTTTACGGTGTCTTCATCGAGCCAGGCATGGGTCTGCGCCAGGACGACACCAAGGGTACAGCGGTCGACGACCAGGCAGAGGGACAGTACTGGGTCATCAACGGACTGCACTTCAACTCCGGCTGCTGTTTCGACTACGGCAACGCCGAAATTGACAGCCGCGACGACGACAACGGCACCATGGAAACCGCCTACTTCGGGGACGCTCCCTGGTGGTATTACGGCAATCCTCCCGGCCCGTGGGTGATGACCGACCAGGAGAACAACCTGGTCGGCTGCGTCAACCCGGACGGATCCAACCACTGCCCAAACCTGCCGAACATCCCCTGGCGATTTGTAACCGCGATGGCCAAAGGTGAACCGCACCACTGGACATCCATGGGAGGCGACGCGCAGCGCGGTGCCTTGCAAGGGATCTTCGACGGACCGCGCGTCAACGCAACCTACGACCCCATGCGCAAGCAGGGAGCGATCCTGCTTGGCAACGGCGGCGACAACAGCAACGGCTCGCAGGGCACCTTCTACGAAGGCGCGGTGACGGCTGCAGGCACCTTCCCAACGGACGCCACCGATCAACGGGTGCAGGCCAATGTTGTGGCTGCCGGCTACGCTGTGCCGCGCCTGAGCCTCGCGCCTGCGTCGGCAACTGCCACTCCGCCAGGACTCCAGACCTTTGCGCCGGGTTCCTCGCAGGACACCACTGTGACCTTCACAAACACCACCAATGCTCCCGCGAAGGACATTCGGTTGAGCATTTCCGCGCCCGCCAGGCATTGGACAGCCGTCATTCCTGGTTCCACCGAGACGTCGAAGTCGTACGCTGCCCCGGTCGCGCCGGGCGCAAGCGTAAGTGCGACTTTCAAGGTCACTTCGGGGCCTGCACCCTTCAACGGTGACCTGGTCGCGAGCGCCTCCTGGACCGATGCAGCCAGTGGCGTCCAACATTCCGAGTCAGCAAGCGAAAAAGTGCGCAACGCAAGCCCCGTCAAGATCAACGAGTACCGCATCTCCTCCGGCGCCTCTGCCAGCTCAACCGACTCCTTCATCGAGCTGTACAACGCCGGCTCCCAGAGCGTCGATATCTCCAACTGGACCCTGACCGAGCACCCAACGCAGCAGGCGATCTTCGCGGCGGTGAATATCCCGGCCGGGACGAAGATCTCGGCTCACGGCTTCTACCTGCTCGGCCTCTCCAACTCCGGGCTCGCGGTTGCCGCGCATACGGGCGACACAGCGATTCACGTCCGGAGCACGAGCGGCATCTCCGCCGGCGACACCCTCACCATCGGCAGCGGCGCCGACACGGAGACGCGCAAAATCACGGGCCTGGGCACGGCGGCCAGCAACCATACCACCCTTTGGCAGCCCCTCCCCGATGGTCCGGTCATCACCATCCCCACCGGCTCAACCAACGTGCCCGTCGCCAGCGTGTCCGGCTTCGTCGTCGGTGAGAAGATCGCCCTCGGCTACGGCGCAACGTACCCGGCGGTCGCCAGAGACCTGGAGCAGTACGAAATGGCCACCGTTACCGCAGTCGGCAAGCCTGGCACGCAGGCCTACCTGGCCTCCGACGCAGCCGCCGGCGCCACCAATATCCAGGTGACCTCAGTCTCCGACATCTCAGTCGGGGACAAAATCCGGCTGGACATCGACAGCGTTGGCCATGGGATCGAGACTGTCACCGTCACACGCGTCGGCACCAGGGTGAGCCAGACAAATCTCGCGGCGAATGTGGCCGCTGGCGCAACTCGCATCCAAATCCGCCGGGCAGAGAGTTTCGCCGCCGGCGATAAAATCACGGTCGGCACCCCTGCCAGCAAGCAAGCCGTGACCGTCACCGCAGTCGGCGGTGGGGGGCCTGAAGGCACCGCCGTTGACGTCACACCAGCCATCGCCCAGGCGCACATGCGCGATGAGTGGGTGGTGTCTCCTGGAACCGGCCTCGAACTGGCCGCACCGCTCAGGTTCAACCATGCGGCAAACCTCCCCTTCAGCGACCGCGGAACGGGGATCACCTTCCAGCCGGCAACGGCCTTTGCGCACTCCAGCAACGAGCCCGTGCAGGCGCTCGGCACTGGCATAACTCTCGACAGCCCCCTGGCTCGCAATCATGAGATCAATGCAGTGGTGCATGACGCCGCAGTAACAACCGCCGGCTACCAGGGAATGCCTGCGCCCAACCAGTGGTTCGGGGGTCCGGAACTCACCACCAACTCTCCCCTGTTTGGCCGCACCATCACCGTCAGGGAGGGCAGCATGGTACTGCGGGACGCCGCGGGCCTGGTTGTCGACAGCCTCAACTATGGCGGCCTCGTCGACCCCTGGGCCGCCGAAGGTTACCAGGCTGTTTCCGGGCTAGAACAGGGCGGCTGTTTCGCGCCCGCTCCCGGCGCGGCTGGAGGCTTTGATCCGTCTGCTTCGGATCGAGCCACCACCGCCAGCGCGGGCCGCTTCCCGGACGGCGCGGATACCATCAGCAACTGCGCCGATTTCCGCACGCAGGCCGTCACCACCCTGTCTGCCGCTTCGGCCGCTGGCGCCACCAACATCAAAGCCGGCAGCGTGGAAGGCTTTGATCCAGGACAGACGGTTCGTATAGACACAGGCGCGAGCCTCGAAACTGCCGTCATCGCGACGGTAGGCACCGCAGGAGCCACCACCGTGCGCACCGCCAGCGACGCAGGCGCAACGGCGATCCCTGTTGCTGGCGTGACGGGCTTCAGCGAGGGGCAGACCATCAGCATCGACAGCGGCGCGAACTCCGAGATGGCGGTGATCGCCTCCATCCGGCCCTGGGGCGGCGCCTCGATCATCGTCAAGGCGCCGCTCACTCACGCGCACGCAGCCGGTGCACCGCTTTCCGGCTCTGGCATCACTCTCTCCTCGGCACTCAACCACGCACACGCCATCGGGGCCCAGATCACCGACAACCTTCCCACGCCTGGCGCGCCCAACAAATATCACAGGAAAAATCATTGAGGATGACGACGGAACTCCTGTAATTCCCAGGGCGCCCTGGGAATTAGATGACAGGCCCTAGTAACTCGGCGTTGTTCAGAGGTTTGACTAAAAGTGGCGCTTCAGTTTGAGGATCTGCGACTCGAAGCCGTACCACAGCGCCGCGGCGACTGCGGTGGCTGTGGCCAGGCGGAAGGCTACAATGGCAAGGTTGCCGACCGTGCCGTAGGGGTCCATGCGGAGATCGAACCAGCCGAAGTAGATGAAGACCGAGATGTGGCACATGTAAAGGCCGTAGCTGATGCGCCCATAAAAGGCCAGCGGTCCGCTGCGCAGTGTGGCATTGATCGGGTTGCGCATGCCGGTTGAGGCGATAAGAGCCAGCATTCCGCCGGTATAGCCAACCGCGAGCGCGGAGTCGAGATAGGCAGTGCCGCCGGCAATGGTGGTGGCGGCCGCGATGCCGGCGAACAGGCTACCCAGGCCCATCCAGAGCCAGGTGCGGCGGCTGAGAGGCAGTGTGTGCATCCCAAGCGCCAGCAGGCTGCCCAGGGCAATGCCGTCGAGATGAATGAGCGTGTGCGTGGGCGTGAGCCAGGAGGGATGGCTGTGACGTAGCAGCGGGGAAGCGATGAGCGCGCAGAGCAGCGGCGCGGCCAGCATCCAGGGGCGGCGAAGATACTTCACCACCGGCGCCCAGAGGAAGTAGTACTGCTCCTCGATGGCTAGGGCCCAAGTGGGGCCGATGGCAGGGGGTAGCGTGAGATGGAAGAGATTCTGGACCAGGAAGAGATAGGCCAGCCAGGGCGCAGTTTTGATTGCTTCGGTAACTGTGGGGCCGATGAACCAGGGTGCGTTGAGGTAAACGACCACCAGCAGCAGGATGTAGACCGGCCAGATGCGCAACGCCCTGCGCGCATGGAAGTTGTGGAAGTAGCGAGGCTTGTCCCGGGTGGTGAGCAGGATGGAGGTGATGAGGAATCCGGAGAGCGTGAAGAAGAGGATTACGCCTGACCATCCCCAGAGCGAGGCGTAATGGATCCAGGTGCCGACAAGCCGGGGATTGCAGTGGTAGAGGACTACCCACAGAATTGCGAGGCCGCGCATGCCGTCGAGCTCCGGCAGATACGTGGGCAGCCAAGTTGGGCGTTGGATGGGCAAGACAGCAGGTTAGCAGATTGGCGTGCTGGCGAAAAAACGTCGTTCGATTAGCTACAGGAGTATTTGCTTCAGATGGTTCCGATCGGGGCCTAATGGCAGCGGAAAAAGGCCTGATTCTGATCTTGGCGCGGAGGGGAGTTTTGCAGGGGATAAATGGGTGGGTTGAAACCCACCCCTACCAGCCCGCGGTCATTTTGCGGCCCGTGACCCAGAGGGTACCCCGTCGTGCCCTGTTACAAAGCCTTGAGGTTTTGTAACAGGGTATGAGTTTTTCCGCAGCCTGTGAAGGCCTTGTTTTGGCCGTTTTCAGGGACCTTCAGGAAGGCTCCTGCTTCCTCCACAAACAGGATCTACGACTGTAGCATTAGCCCGCCGCCAACTGCCGGGCGCGCTCGGTTGCTCGCATGACGGCTTTGATGAGGGTGACGCGGAGGCCGCCTTCTTCGAGTTCGAGAATGCCGTCGACGGTGCAGCCGGCGGGGGTGGTGACGGCGTCCTTGAGCAGGGCGGGGTGATAGCCGGTTTCAAGCACCATCTTGGCTGCGCCGAAGGCGGTCTGGGCGGCCAGTTGCGTGGCGGTGTCGCGGGGCAGGCCGACCTTGACGCCCGCCTCGGCCAGCGCTTCGATGATGATGTAGATGTAGGCGGGGCCGGAGCCGGAGAGGCCGGTGACGGCGTCCATGTGCTTCTCGTCCACGACGACGGCGCGGCCGACGGTCTCGAAGATGCGCTTGGCCAGCTCCATTTTTTCGTCGGAGACATAGCGCCCGCGGCAGAGTGCGGCTGCGCCCGCTCCCAGAGCCGAAGGGGTGTTGGGCATGGCGCGGATTACGGCAAGCTCGACGCCTGCCGCTTCTTCGATGGCGCTGGTTTTTACCGACGCGGCAAACGAGACAATAGTCTTGTCCGCGGTGAGCGCGGGGCGGATCTCTTCAATGAGGCTTGCGACCTGAAAGGGCTTGACGCCGATGAGAATGAGGTCGGCCTGGCTGGCTGCCTTGAGGTTGTTCGTGCTGACGTCGACGCCCCACTGGGTGCTGAGGGCCAGGGCGCGCTCGGGATGCTGCACGGTGCCGTGGATCAGGTCGGGAGAAAACAGATTCTCTTTGAGGAACGCTTGCAAAAGGATGCCACCCATTTTGCCTGCGCCGAGAACGGCCACGCGGACTGTGGGCAACTGCGCGGGTACTTCGGTGGCCTCTACGGCGATCTCTGCCATTTTCATTTTCTCCTTGTTGCAAATGGGGGCGCGGGTCAAACCTGGCCCATGCCGCTATAGAAAGGATACTCACATTCGCATCAGGCCGCCTGAGGCTCTTGCATTTGGTTCCCATGCATGAGCCCGCGGCGGCCTGGACTGCGAGAGTTCGAATTGTGCCTTGCCGGCAATGCCAGCGGACGCTTATCTGCTGAGAGCCGCCTCGTTGGCGAGGAAGTTCTTCAGAGCCTCGTCCATGGAGTTGGTGCGATCAGCCATAGGCCAGGCAGAATTCCAAAGCAGATAGCCTCCGGGGAGGACCAGGAACTTTTGGCCGGTGCCGATCGCTGCCGCCGCGGTCATGCTCCAAGCGTTGTATTCCAGGATGAACAGCGGGGGCTCCTCGTTGCCTGCAATGGGGGTGCGCATGTCGGAGATGTGCTGGCCCATGTGCATGATGGCCCGTGCCTGCGCATCGCCCGCAAGGCGGTTCAGGTTGAAGATGCAGTTGAAGAGAATGCCGTCGGGCGAGTCTTTGGTGCCCAGGGCATCCTCCTTGGCTTCGGTCTCGGTGGTAGAGCCGTAAATGATGGATACGCCATTGTGCTCGCCGGGCTTGGGAAAGACCGCTATGTTCTTTGTCGCCTGAACTCCGGCGGGGCTGCCTGCCAGGCTGGCTGCGGACTTCTGCGCCGCGGCAACCGGATCGTAGAGGTCTCCGCCTCCCACGGCAAAAACGGGAGCGTCGCCCTTGGTGATTTCGTCGGACTTGGAGAAATCAACTTCCTTGGGGGTTACGTCGGCGACAGATTGGAGCACGAGGCGCGCGGGGTAGGCGTTCATGTTGCCAAAGCCGCCGAATCCGGTAATCTTGCCTGCCCTGTCGCGTTGCAGCCCGGCATCAGCCACGGTATCGAGCCGGCCAACAAGGGTGGCGGTCACAGTGTAACGGGCGCATCCGAGGCACATGGCCGCGCCCTTGTTGTGGGCTTGCGAGAGCAGGTTATCGAACTGCTTGAAGTCCTTGCTTTTGTCGAGGGTTACCGGAGTCCGCGTTGGGGCGGTATAGGCGCCTGCGAAGTTGTGCGCGGGCTGAATCTGCACAAGAGCAACCGGGCCTGCCTTGCCTTTAGTGCCCTGGGGATAGGAAAGCCAGATGCCGTCGATCTGGTAACCGCACGGGCTGCTGTCTTTCACGAGGAAATAGTCGAATCCGGCAACCACGGTGCCTTTGATGCGAACGATCTTTCCATCGAAGGACTTGGGGCTCTTGAGAACCGCGCAAACGGTTGTGTCGACAGCCTGGGCATACGCTCCGCTGGCGCACGCACAAGCAAATAGGGCAAGAACGAGAAGGCGCTTCATTGAAATCTCTCCACCCGGCGCAGGTCTTGCACCGGAAACGAAAAATATGGGGTCGGTGGGACCACCGCTGACAGGAACTGCTAAGAATATCACGCACGGGCTCGTCGATTCCGTGCGGGCTATCGCGTTTCTTCGGCCTTTTGGGCGGCAATCCAAGTGTCAATGCGGGTTTCCAGGACATCGAGAGGCAGAGGGCCCTGGTCGAGGACCTGGTCGTGGAAGGCGCGGATGTCGAACTTGTCGCCGAGAG
The DNA here is from genome assembly GCA_964419175.1 of uncultured Occallatibacter sp. GTDB lineage: Bacteria > Acidobacteriota > Terriglobia > Terriglobales > Acidobacteriaceae > Telmatobacter. The sequence continues at coordinate 10,198 of CAYQOQ010000022.1, forward strand.
CCTTTTGGGCGCGGGCGCGCAACTCGAGGATCTTGAGTTGGCCGATTTTGTAGGCCAGAGCCTGACCGGGCCAGGCGATGTAGCGGTCCACTTCGGATTGCACCGTGGGCTCGTCGATGGCGGAGTGGTCGTGGAAGTACTGGACCATCTGTTCGCGGGTCCAGTGCTGGGAGTGGACGCCGGTGTCGACGACGAGACGGATTGCTCGCCAGGTGTCAGCCTCGAGACGACCGTAGTCGGAGTAAGGGTCTTGGTAGAAACCGGCTTCTTTGCCGAGTTGCTCGGTGTAGAGCGCCCAGCCTTCGACGAAGGCCGTGTATTCGCCGTATTTGCGGAAGGTGGGCGTGCCGGTGAGTTCCTGGGCGATGGAGATCTGGAGATGGTGGCCGGGAATGCCTTCGTGGTAGGCGATGGCCTCGACGGAGTAGAGATTGCGGCCGGTGACGTTATCAGTGTTGATGAGCAGGCGGCCGGGACGGGTGCCGTCGGGCGTGCCGGCCTGGTAGTAGGCGGGCGGGGCGGTTTTGGCCAGGTAGGCGGGCATGGGGACGACTTCAAAGGGCGCTTTGGGCAGACGTCCGAAGAGCGAGGGGAGCTTGGCCTGCATGGGCGTGAGATAGCTGCGGTAGGCGGCCAAGAGCGCTTCGGGTGAGGCGGCCTTCAGTTTCGGGTCCGCCTTCAGGCTGGCACGAAACGTGGCCAGGTCATGGAAGCCGAGCTTGTGGGCAAGCTCAAGCATGGCGGTCTCATCCCGCTTCACTTCGTCGAGGCCGATCTGGTGAATCTGGACTGCGGTGAGATTCGTCGTGGTGCGGTGGCGGATCAGGTACTGGTAGTACTTTGTCCCATCGGGCAAGGCGGAGATGCCTGGCTCGGTGCGGCCTGCGGGCACATAGCTCGCCTTGAGGAAGCGGGCGAAATGCGCGTAGGCGGGCAGCACTTCTTTCTGGAGTGCGTCGAGCGTATCGGTCTTGATGCGGGTCTGATCGCCGGCGGAGATGGAAGCGGGAAACTTCTTGAGCGGCGCGGCGAGAGGCGAGTCTTCGGGTTCTTGCTGGGCGAGGGTCTGGATCTGTTCGAGGGCCTTTTCAAGGAGGTATTTTGGGGGCACGCGCTTGTCATCGAGGCCGATGGCCATGTTGGCGGTGATCTGCTCGAAGGCGTTGGGAATCAGATGAAGACGGGCGATCCAGTCGTCGTAGTCCTTGACGGTGGTGAAGCTGAGCTGCGAGGCCAGTTGCGGGAAATCGTCGTAGACGCCTTCGACCTGGTTGACGGGCATCTCCCACTCTTTGAAGGCTGCGGCCTCCTGGTCGTCAGTGAGCTTGCGGAGGAGCAGTTCGCGGCTGGCCGTTTCCTGCTCTGTGAGTCCGGTTGGGTCGATGGCGGCGAGGCGCATCAGTACGTCCTGGCCGCGCTCCAGATCGTTGTTCACGGCTTGCAGCGAACGGTCGGTGAGCTTGTCGTTATAGCGCTTGTCGCCGAGGGACGAGGCAAACTCGGGATCGTGCTTGAGAACGTCTTCCCAGTAATCCTTGAAGAGAGCATCGAGCGCCTTACGGCGGTCTTCGAGCGAGGCGGGCGCGGAAGCCGCTGCGACGGGCAGTTTTTGCGCTCCGAGAACCGGCGCGAGGACGAGCAGCATAAAGGCGGCGGCGACGAAGAGGAAGCGGGGAGATTGTCTCAAGGGATTGAGGTCCTTCATGTGAAATGGCTCTGGTGTTGAGTTTAGAGCAATGGGCAGGGAACAAAGGACAGGGAACGATAAAGGCTGGCCGGTTTGGGTTCTTGCTGCTCCGCTCGCTGCGGGTTTGACCCCGTAAAAGGGGCGATGAAGCTCGTTTTTGGGGGCATGAATCCGCGAAATTCCGTAGTTGACGCTGAGGCTTGCTTTGCTCGCAAGTATTTTTGTTTGTGCTTGTTATGCCTTGATTCAGGGCGGTGGCTATTGGCTACATGGCAACGGGCCTTGGGGGTGTAAGTGGTTTGTTTTCTGGTGGTTTTAGGAAATGTCACAGTTTCACAGGAAATAGGGGGAGGGGGGCTCCCTGTCTTTGGGGGGTCGCCGCCGACTACTGGCCAGGGCGCGACCTGGTTCCATTGTGCACCGGGAGGGGGTAATTTTCTGCATGGGGGGTGGAGATGGGCTGGGAATAGGGGATTGTAAAAACAGTCCGGTGGGGTGTCTGGTTTCCCACCCAAACCGCAAAAAACGCGGTTTGGATGGGGCACCCGAAGTGATTGTTGGGGCGAAGTAAAAAAAGCAACCGCAGATCGTTCGACTCCGTTTGGCCGAAAAACCGGCCAAACTCCGCTCAAGATGACAAAACAATTCTGCTCAAGATGACAGGGCAATTTTGATGCGAACTTCTGAGACAGGACACTAGCGGAGTAGTTCGTTGAGGAGGACTTTGGCTTTGGCTACCAGGGTGGTGGCGCCGTCGATGTCGCCGGAGGTGAGGGCGTCTTTGGCCTGCTTGAGGAATTCGCGGATGTGGGCGACGGTTTTCTGGTCCTGGTCGCTGAGGTTTCGCTTGATCCCGTTCAGGCTGCGCTCAGTCGAGTCGATGGAGGCCTGAGTCTGGAGGCGGGAGTCGGATGCGTCGCGCGAAGAGAGCTGGCCGATGGCGCTGACGGCAGGAGCGCCGCTTGAGGCCTGCTGGGTGTCGGGAACGGGATTGGCGGGCTGTTTGTGGTGTTTTGCGGGCGGCTTGGGCGTCTGCTCGGGCAGATTGGTTGCGTTCACAGACGGCGTGGTTGGAATCGTCACCTCTGGCGGCGGCAATTGGGTAGGGGGCGGAACGGTCGAAGGGCTGATGACCGGCGGGGGCGGCGGAAGCTTCTCCTTATGGGGCCAATGGACGCATCCCGCGAGAAACAGCGGCAGCATACACGCGGCAATCCTGGCAGGCAGTTTCATCCCGCAAGCCCCTTCCCAGTTTCTACGTTCACCGGCTGAGGATGCCGGCGCCCCCAGTCCGCGGCGGAGAGAGGGATTCTTAACGCGAATTCCGTGCCGCGGCCTATCTCCGATTGTACTTCTATGCTGCCGTGATGTAACTGAATAATGCGATAAGTCATTGCCAGGCCAATGCCGCTGCCTTCGCTTTTGGTGGTGAAGTAGAGGTCGAAGATCTTTTCGCGGATCTCGGCGGGGATGCCCGCGCCGTGGTCGGCGATGCGGAGAAGCGCCGTCTTGCGGTCTTCTTCGAGGACTACATCCAGCTTGCCGCCCTCGGGCATGGACTGAGCACCGTTCAGGATCACGTTGAGCACCGCCTGCTTGAGCAGATCGGCGTCGATGTTGGCTATCAGCGGGTTCGCGGGTATGCGGCTGACCAGCTCGACATTGCGCGTGGAAAGCTCGGCGGTGGCGAGAGTGAGGACGTCGCCGACGACTTTGCGCAGGTCCTGCTCGCGGAGATCGAGTTCGACGGGGCGCGAAAAATCCACGAGCATTTGGACGACGCGGTCGAGGCGATGGATCTCGGAGTCGATGACTTCGAGGTGGCGAACGGCGGGGGCGCTGGCGTCGCCGAGCTTGTTCTTGAGCAGTTCGAGGTGGACGACGATGGCGTTGATAGGGTTCTTGACCTCGTGGCCGACGCCGGAGGTGAGGCGGCCGATGGCGGCCATGCGGCGGGATAGCTCGAGTTCGGACTCGATAGCTTCGGCGGATTCAAGATCGTGCAGCAGGACCAGCGCGCCCAGGCCCTGGTGGGTGTCTTCGTCGTGGATGAATTCGAGCGAGGCCTGAATGCGGTGTCCGGTTTCGGTGCGAATTTCTTCTTTGGCAAGCGAACCGCCGGCGTCGAAGGCGTCGCTGAGAACCAGGCCCAAGGCGGTGGAGGGGCGGAAGATGTCGTGCGCGTGGAGGCCGAGGATGTTTTCGCGCGGGAGGTCGAGAAAGCGTCGCGCTGCTTCAGAGACAAGAACGGCGCGGCCATCGCTGGTGAAGAGAAGAATGCCGTCCTGAAGATTGCCGAGGATTTGATCGAGGTTCTCGGTCAAGGCGGAGAAGACCTCCTCGACATTGCGCATGCGCTGGCCGATGCGCTCGATTTTGTTGGAGACCTGGTCGGCGGTGTCCTGCCTGGGCGCGGGCTTTGACTTGGTGGCTACAGTGTTGGCTTTCGTGCCAGTTGCTGTACCGGTTACCGCGCCAGCCGCCGCGCCGGCGGAAGTCCAGCGGTCGAGTTGGCGGCTGATCTTCTCCATGGGGCGCAGTGCGAGGTTGCTGAGCAGCAGCGCGGCGAGAATTGCCGTGAGCAGCGCAATGCCCATGAGGCCGAGCGCTTCGGTTCGCCACGGTGCGTAAAAGGCCAGTAGCAAGGTGGTGCGCACGCCGACGTGGACGGTGGCAAAGGGCGCACCGTTGTTGTCGAGCGAGGCGACCACGTCGTAGACGATGGGCGGGCCGAAGACCTTTTGCGCCAACTGCAATGAGCTGGCATCGAGGAGCTGCTTGTAGTCGGGCCGGGCGGGCAGGGGCTTGTCTTCGTTTTCAGGATTGGTGCTGAGGAGCGTGACGGCGTGGTTGTCGCCGATGTTGATGTCGTAGACAGTGAGGGAGTAGCGGTTGACGGACTCGACGACCGCTTGCAGTTCCGCGTTGTCGCGCACGGCCTTGATCATGAGGGCACGCAACTGGGACGGATCGTTGGGATTGACGGTCTGGTCGCGGAGGCCTGTTTCCAGGGCATTCTGAAGCGCGAAGCGGATTTGCTCAGCCACCATGAAGTTGGTGTCGTAAGACTGGCTGACGGCGGCGTGCAGCAGTTGGTTGGCATAGACGAGCGAAACCGCCGCCGCGATAACAAACACCAGCGCCGTGATGGCGAGAACGAGTTTGATCTTGAGGCGCATGGCTTAGCTGGCCGGGTCCAGGCGGTCGCGGCCGTACTCCTTGAGTTTGTTGTGGAGCGTCTTGAGGCCGATGGCGAGGATCTCCGCGGCGCGGGTGCGGTTTTGCCCGGTGGCTTCGAGGGTGCTTAGAATCAGCAGGCGCTCAGCCTCGTCGACGGTGGTGCCTACGTGCACGGGCACCAGGGTGGCGTCGGACGGTTGAGGCGCAAGCTTCTGTGCTTTGGCGAAGCCTGGCGGCAGGTGACCCACATCGAGGGGTGCGCCGTCGGGGCAGAGAATGACTGCGCGCTCGATGGTGTTGCGCAGTTCGCGCGCGTTGCCGGGCCAGTTGTAGGTCATGAGGCGGTCGAGCATGGAGGGGGCCAGGCCGGGCACGTGGCGGCTGTGCTTCTCGTTCATCTGAACGAGCATGGCATCGGCCATGGGGGGCAGGTCTTCCATGTGATCGCGCAGCGGCGGCATGTGGATGTTGAAGACGTTGAGTCGATAGAAGAGGTCGGCGCGCAGATGGCCCTCAGCGACGGCGGAGTTAGGGTCGCGGTTGGTGGCAGCAAGAACGCGCACGTCTACATCCGTTTCATTGCGTGCGCCGAGACGTCGGAGCTTGCGCTCTTCGAGGACGCGGAGCAGTTTGGCTTGGGTAGCGTTGGGCATCTCGCCCACTTCGTCGAGTAGCAGGCTGCCGCCGCTGGCCAGCTCGAAGCAGCCGGCGCGGCGTTCGGCAGCACCAGTGAAGGCGCCTTTTTCGTGGCCGAAGATTTCGCTCTCGATGAGGGTCTCGGGGATAGCGGCGCAGTTGACGCCGACAAAAGGCTTGCCCTTGCGCGGGCTGAGTTCATGGAGGGTGCGGGCGACGAGTTCCTTGCCGGTGCCGCTTTCGCCGGTGATGAGGACGGGTACGTTGGAGGACGCGATCTGCTCGATGAGGCCGAAGATTTCGCGCATGGGCTTGGAGTTGCCGACCAGCGAGCCGAGCACGCCACTCTCGCGCAGGCGGCGGCGGGCCACTTCAAGCTCGATCTCGGTTGCGCGTTGGCGGGTTGCGTTGGCGAGGATGGTGCGCAGGCGTGTGGCGTCGACTGGCTTCTGCAGGAAGTCGTAGGCGCCCAGCTTCATGGCGTCGACGGCGAGCTGAATGGAGCCCATAGCGGTGAGGACGATGACGGAGAGGTTGGCGCCGAGGCCCGAACCTTCTTCGCCGAGCTTGGTGAGCAGACCGATGCCGTCGAGGCGGGGCATCTTGAGGTCGGTGACGACGATGGCGGGATTAAAGATGGGAATTTTTTCCCATGCTTCTTGGCCGTCGCGCGCGGTATCAGTGTCGTAGCCCCAGCCGGAGATGAGCTCGGCGAGGCCCATGAGCGCGTTGGGTTCGTCTTCGGCAATCAGGACTTTTACGTCTTTCTGCATAAAGCCTCTTGGAGAACTGCTTCAGCCTGTCAACCTCTATACTATGCACCCGCGGCTGGCGGCGGCTTAGCCGGCTTTTTCTGTGAGTTCGGCCCAGCGGGCGTAGAGGGTGTCGTTTTCGTTTTGCGCGGCATCGAGTTCGGCGAGCGCTTGCTGGAGTGCGGTGGCGTCGGATGCGATGGATGGGTCTTCGACGCGGGCGTGGGCGGCGGCGAGGCGCTGGTCAGAGGTTTCCACACGCAGCTCGATGGAGGCAAACTCGCGGGCTTCAAGATACGAGAGCTTCTTTTTGCCGCTCGCTGTGGGCGCGGCTTCGGAGGCTTGCTGCGTGGGGCTAGAACCGTCAGAGCGGCGGGTGGACTTGTCCGATTCGGCATCGTCCTGCTGGGCGAGCCAGTCTTCCCACTGCGCGTAGTCGGCAAAGCGGCCGGTGTTGCCGCGGCCGTCGAGACCCAGCACGGTGGAGGCGACGCGGTTGAGCAGGTAGCGGTCGTGCGTGACGAGGACCAGCGCGCCGGGAAACTCGAGGAGATTGTCTTCAAGGATTTCGAGCGTGGGAATGTCGAGGTCGTTGGTGGGCTCGTCGAGCAGGAGAACGTCGGCGGGCTCGAGCATGAGCTTGGCGATGAGAACGCGGGCGCGCTCGCCGCCGGAGAGATTGCGGACGGGCTGATTGAGCTGTTCACTGGTGAAGAGAAAACGCGCGGCCCAACTGGCGACGTGGACGATGCGGCCCTGGTAGTTGAGGCCGTCGCCTTCTGGGGCGAGGGCACGGCGGAGGGTGAGGTCTTCGTCCAGCTCGCGCATCTGGCTGAAGTAGACCAGGCGCAAGTTTTCTGCGCGGCGGATGGAGCCTTCGGCGGGATCGAGTTCTCCGCGCAGCAGGCGGAGGAGCGTCGTTTTGCCGCTGCCGTTGGGGCCGACGAGGCCGACCTTCATGCCGGCGGTGAGGATGAAATCCAATCCGGAGAAGAGCAGCCTGGGGCTCGTATCCGTTTGCGGACTGACTTCCGCGGGAGAGTCGCCGGACGGAACGGCGCAGGCGACGTTTTCGAATTCGACGAGGCGTTTGGTTTTGCGCATGCTGGCTTCGAAATCAATGCCGGCGGTGCTGACGGAGGTGCGGGCGTCCATGGCGGCCAACTCGCTGATCATGGCATGGGCGGTGTCGATGCGCGCCTTGGACTTGGTGGTGCGCGCCTTGGGCCCGCGGCGCAGCCATTCAATTTCGGTGCGGACGCGGTTGCGCAGGCTGTCCTGCTGTTTGCTTTGCGATTCGAGATACGCCTGTTTCTCTTCGAGGAAGCGGCTGAAGTTTCCCTTGACGCGCAAGAGGCCATCGGCAAAGACGCGGTTCAGCTCGACGATCTGGCTGGAGGTGCTCTCAAGAAAGTAGCGATCGTGGCTGACGGTGACGGCGGCGAAGGAAGACGTGGCGAGCAACTCCTCAAGCCATTCGATGCCGGCGAGATCAAGGTGGTTGGTAGGCTCGTCGAGGAGCATGACTTCGGGATCGCTGACCAGGGCTTCGACAACAGCGAGCCGCTTGCGCCAACCGCCGGAGAGCGAGGCGGCCTGCGCGTCGAGATCGGCAAAACCGGCGCGGCCGGCGAGTTCGCGCAAACGGCCTTCGCGCTCGCCTTCGTTGACGTGGGCGGCGGCGAGGGCTTTTTCCAGCACCTGGCGGACGGAGAGGCCGGCGGCGAAGCGCGAGTCCTGGGGAACGTAGGCGGCGCGGGCGCGCCTGCGGACGGCCAGTTCGCCGGAGTCGGGCTCGACCTGGCCGGCAAGCAGCGCCAGCAGAGTGGATTTGCCGGCGCCGTTGGGGCCGATGAGGCCGATGCGGTCGCCATCCTCGACGGTGAGCGAGATGTCTTTGAAGAGAGGCGTTGCGCCGAATTGCTTGGTCACGGATTGTGCGTTGAGGATAGGAGGCATCTCTTATAAGACTACTGTGCTTTGGTGCGGCGGGTTGTTTGGGGCGCTGGAGCGCTGGTTTGCGGCACAGCCGCGGCATTGTGGACTGCTATAGAATGTCGGCTGATGTTGGGAGCATACGCAGTCATGATTAGAATCAATCAGTACTTTACGAGGACTCTTTTGGCTCAGATTTCTACAGTGATTACCGCAGGCGCGCTGGCGCTGGCACCGGGCACGGGCAGTGCGCAGGCGGCGTTTGGGCCGTCCAATCCGTTTTATGCGCCGAGCACGCTGCCGTTCCATGCGCCGCCGTTTAACAAGATCAAGGACAGCGACTACCAGCCCGCGATCGAGGCCGGCATTGCAAAGAACATCGAAGAAGTGCAAGCGATTGCCGACAATCCGGCTGAGCCAACGTTTGAGAACACGATTGTAGCTCTGGAGAAGAGCGGGCGACTGGTGAACCGCGTGATGCTGGTTTTCAACGGCGTGAGCGGCGCCAGCATGAACCCAACACTGCAAAGGGTGCAGGACGCGGTGGCTCCGAAGATGGCCGGGATGCAGGATGCGATCCACCTGAACCCGAAACTGTTTGCGCGCGTGAAGAAAATCTATGAACAGCGGCAGAAGCTGAATCTGGATGCGGAATCGCTGCGGCTGGTTGAGTACGACTATCAGCAGTTTGTGCTGGCGGGGGCGAAGCTCTCCGATGCCGACAAGGCTGAGCTCAAGAAGCTGAATGAAGAAGAAGCGAACCTGACGACCGCGTTTATCTCGAAGCTGCTGGCTGCAACCAAGGCCGGCGCGTATTCGACCAAAGACAAGGCTGCGTTGGCGGGGTTGAGCGATGCGGATTTGGCCGCTGCCGCCACTACCGCAAAGGACCGCAAGGTGGAGGGCTACGTGCTGCCGTTACAGAACACGACGCAGCAGCCGGAACTGCAATTGCTTACGAATCGAGAGACGCGCAAGGCTCTGTTTGAGAATGCGTGGACGCGCGCCGAACGCGGCGGCGACAACGATACGCGCGCCACGATTGCGCGGCTGGCGCAGTTGCGCGCGCAGAAGGCCAAGCTGCTTGGCTACCCGAACTATGCCGCATGGAAGCTGAGCGACCAGATGGCCAAGACGCCGGAGGCGGCGTTGAAATTCATGGACGCGCTGGTGCCGGCGGCGACTGCGAAGGCCGAGGGCGAGGGGCAGGACATCCAGGCTTTGATTGACTCCCAGAAGGGCGGATTCAAACTGGGGCCCTGGGACTGGAACCTTTATGCCGAGCAGGTGCGCAAGGCGAAGTACGATCTGGACGAGTCAGAGATCAAGCCCTACTTCGAGCTGAACAACGTGCTGCACAACGGCGTGTTTTACGCGGCGGAGAAGCTCTACGGCATTACCTTCAAGCAGCGCACGGACATTCCGGTCTACAACCCCGACATGCAGGTTTACGAGGTGTTCAACGCGGATGGATCGCCGCTGGCGCTGTGGTATTGCGACTACTTCAAGCGCGACAACAAGAACGGCGGCGCGTGGATGGACAGTTTTGTTGGCCAGTCGAAGCTGCTGGGCACGCTGCCGGTGGTCTTTAACGTCGCCAACTTTGCCAAGCCCGCGGCGGGCCAGCCGGCGCTGATCAGCTATAGCGACGTGACGACCATGTTCCACGAGTTCGGCCACGCGCTGCACGGCATGTTCGCCGCCACCACGTACCCGAGCCTGTCTGGAACCGCGGTGCCGCGCGATTTTGTCGAGTTCCCGTCGCAGTTCAACGAGCACTGGGCGAGCGATCCGGCTGTGTTTCCGCACTACGCCAAGCACTACAAGACCGGCGCGCCGATGCCGGCGGAGCTGGCCGCGAAGATCAAGAAGGCGGAAACCTTCAACCAGGGCTACATGCTGACCGAGTTGCTGGCCGCGGCGGAGCTCGATATGCAGTGGCATACGCTGGGCGTCGATGCGCCTCTCAAAGATCCGGACAAGTTTGAAGCCGCTGCGCTCAGCAAGACGAAGCTGGCGTTGAGCACGGTTCCGCCGCGCTACCGGTCGAGCTACTTCCTGCACATCTGGGGCAATGAGTACGGCGCGGGCTACTACGCGTACCTGTGGTGCGAGATGCTGGACGACGACGCTTACCAGTGGTTCGTGGATAACGGCGGGCTGACACGGGCCAACGGCGATCGCTTCAGGCAGATGATTCTTTCGCGCGGCAATACGGAAGACCTGGCCAAGGCCTATGCGGCCTGGATGGGCAGGGAACCAGTGACGGGGCCCATGCTGAAGGCGCGGGGCCTCGAGCCGGAGAGGAAATAATTGCTTGCCGCATCGGCGGCTACGGATGCTGGCGATGCGGGACCCTAGCCGGTGCTCGGGCCGCATCATTTTGCACTTTTGATTCATGCTATCCCAGGTCCCAAACGCGGGACCTGGGGCACCCAAAGTTGGTACAACAACAGGCGGTCAGATACCAGGAGAACGGAAATATGCTGGACTACGAGATTTCCGCGGCCGATGCTGCCGCGCTGCTGAAAGAAAAAGGGGCGAGGCTGATCGACGTGCGTGAGCCGTGGGAGTTTGCAACGGCGCGCATCGAGGGCAGCGTGCCCATGCCGATGGGCGATGTGCCTTCGCGCGCGCACCAGGAACTGGACCCGGAAGAGCGGCTGGTGGTGGTTTGTCATCACGGCATCCGCTCGATGAACGTGACGGTGTGGCTGCGCAACCAGGGCTTTGAACGAGCGCAGTCGGTGCGCGGCGGTATTGATGCGTGGGCGGTTGAGGTGGATCAGAAGGTTGGACGGTACTAGTGTCCTGTCCCTGAAGTTGTTTTGAAAGACAACAGCAGATCCTTCGACTCCCCACCCCCACGCTCCACCCCAAAGAGCAAGAGCGCTCTTTGGGGACCCCGGAAAGCGCTTGGGGCCCCGTTCGCTCAGGATGACAGCCGCAATTATGTTATGAACTTCGGAGACAGGACACCAGCGGGTTTTCCGATTGCACAATTTTGCTGCTGCTGTTGCTGGGCTCATCCCTGCTGCAGTTAGTTGATTCTCATCACGCCGGACGGTTTGTGGAGAGTGGGCGTGCCGGTGGGCGGATATTGTCTGCGTTTGTGGTCGGTGAAGATTTTCTTTTCGAGCGGATCGTGGAGGGAGCGGAAGGCGATGTTCAGTAGCTCGGCGTCGTCGGTGTCTCCACTGAGTTCCCAGATCATGAGGCCGCCGAGGTGCTCGTGCGCGGCGTAGCTTGCCTTGAAGCGGATGGAGATTGGATCTTCAAATGTCCAGAAGGTGCGGCCATCGAAAAGCCAGGGGGCTTGCGAGAGCTCTTCCCGATAGGCGGAGAAGTTGGGAGCAATGCTGCGGATGTGTTGGTACGTGCGGTCCTGCTTGACTGCTTGCCCCTTCTGAAACAGGCCGCCGTTGCCGGTTTCAACGTCTGTCCAACTGTAGCCGTAGAAGGGCAAGCCCATCAGGATTTTTGCAGGGGGCACACCGGCGGCTTCGTAGCTGGCAATGCTTTGTTCGATGGAGTGGGGGTCGTGCGGGTCCAGGGCGAAAAGGGGAGCGAGCAGACCTGTGGTTTGGCTCCAGGGGCCGGCGTAGTCGTAGTTCATGACGCCGACCTGATCGACGAGCGGGGCGATTAGAGCAAAGTCTGTGCCGGACAAGGTCTGCGGCGATTCGTCGACGGCGACCGATAAGAGCAGGCCGGGGTGGACTGACTTCATCTGACGGCGGAATTCCTGGATCAAGGCAAGAAAATTGGGTGCGTCTTCTCCCTGAGGCGACTCCCAGTCAATATCGATTCCGTCGAAGAGGCCGGGCCGGGAGATGCCGCGCGCGAAATGGCCGCGTAAGAAAGTGTCGACACAGGAAGCGACAAAGACCTGGCGGTTTTCAGGGCGCGCGTCCGCGGCAAAGTCGGGGGCCTGGCCTTCGAGCGAGATGAGAATTTTCAGGTGCGGGTAACGGCGCTTGAGTTCCTCGAGTTGGTGAAAATAGCCGCGGAAGCGGGAGGCGCGGTAGTCGGGTTTGCCGTTGACGCTGTTGTGGCGGGTGAAGCGAATGCCGAGATCGGCGTCGGGATCGGCGAGGGAGCAATGGCCGTTGCGCACGGCGCCCTGCGAGTAGTCGATCTGGTCGAGCTTGTTGATAGCGCCGCTGGCGATGAGGGTTTTGACGTAGAACGGTTGCGCGAAACTGAGACCGCCTTGAGGGAAGTATCCGACCAGCAGGGGATGGGGCGGATTGGGGGCTGGGGGCAGGACAGGGGTTTGCGCCGGAGAGGGCATGCACCAGGGCAAAAGAATGGCTGCGACACTCAGGAACCGAAGCCGGATTGCGTGGGGCATCTATTTCTATTTTAGTCCGGCGCTCTTTGGCGGCGGCCTTCCGCATGCATTTAGAGCGGCGAAGGGCCTTGCCGGGCTATACTCTCTTCTGTCTGAATTGGAAGGGAGCATTTCCTATGTCGTCGTCTGCGATTGAATTTGCACGGAAGAACTATCCCCGATTTCTCGATGAGTTGAAGGCGCTGCTGCGCATTCCCTCGATCTCCACTTTGCCCGAGAACACGGGCGATTGTCGTCATGCCGCCGAAGTGCTTGCTTCCGAGCTGAAGCGCATCGGTATGGAGCATGTGCGGCTGATTGAGACCGTGGGCCATCCACTGGTCTATGCCGACTGGCTGCATGCGGCGGGCAAGCCCACGGTGCTGATGTACGGGCACTACGATGTGCAGCCGACCGATCCACTGGATGAATGGCTGACTCAGCCTTTTGAGCCCGCGGAACGGGACGGCAATCTCTACGCACGCGGCTCGGCCGACGACAAGGGCCAGGTGTGGGCGCAGGTAAAGGCGCTGGAGTCGCTGATGGCCGCGACCGGCAAACTTCCTTTGAATGTCCGCGTGCTGCTGGAGGGCGATGAAGAGGTTGGCGGAGAGGGTATTGCGAGCTATGTTGCCTCAAAGCCGCCCGAGTTGAAGTCGGATTTTGCCCTGATCTCCGATACCGAACTATTTGCGCCCGGCCTGCCGACCTTGTGCGTAGGGCTGCGCGGCATGATCTACACCGAGCTTGAGGTCCGCAGCTCGCGCACCGATCTGCACTCGGGCATGTACGGCGGCGCGGCGCCGAATGCGTTCGTCACGCTGGCGCAGATTATCGCCAAGCTGAAGGACGAAAACGAGCACATCCTGATTCCGAGCTTCTACGACGACATTATTCCGCCCAGCCCTGAGGAGCTTGCCGCCTGGAAGAGCCTGCCTTTCGACGAGGAACACTACCGCAAGACCGAGGTTGGCTCGAAGGCACTGGTGGGCGAGAAGGGCTACAGCGTGATGGAGCGCACCTGGGCGAGACCCACGCTCGACGTGCACGGCATCCCTGGAGGCTTTACCGGCGCCGGCGCGAAGACGGTGATTCCGGCCAAGGCGACGGCCAAGGTCTCCATGCGCCTGGTTCCCGGCATGACGCCGGCCAAGTCTTTCGCGCTCTACAAGAGCTACGTGGAGAAGATTGCGCCGGCGGGCGTCGATGTCGAAGTGCGGCTGATTTCCGCCGGCGACCCCAGCCTGATACGCGTCGACAACCCCTATATCAAAGCGGCCACTAGGGCTCTGCATGAGGTCTGGGGTAAGGACACGGTGTTTATCCGTTCGGGCGGCTCTATTCCTATCGTTGGCGACTTCGACCGACACCTTGGGGCACCCAGCGTGATGATGGGTTTCGGGTTGCCCGACGACAATATCCACGCGCCCAATGAGAAGTTTCACCTGAAGAACTTCTCGCTGGGGATCGAGTCGGTGATCCGTTTCCTGGAGGAGGCGGCCAACTGAGACCCGCGGAGCCCATGCGCGCGGAGGACGCCGCCGGATTTGTGCTGGCCGGGGGACGGTCGAGCCGCATGGGCACCGACAAGGCTTTGGTCGCGTTTCGCGGGCAACCGCTGGTGGCTCATGCGCTGGGAATTTTGAAGGGGGCGGGGTTGGCTGCGTCGATTGCCGGGGCCGGCACTGCTCTTGAGGGCTTTGCGCCGGTGGTCCGGGATGCTGAACCGGGTCTGGGGCCGCTGGGTGGCATCTGCGCGGCGCTGGCGTCCACCGAGGCGCGCTCGGCGGTTTTTGTGCCAGTGGATCAGCCTCTGCTGCCGGTGGCGCTTGTTCAATACTTGTTCAACATTGCACGTATTTCCAACAATGCCGTGACTCTGACTTCAGTTACCGGGTTCACCCAGACATTTCCTGCTGTTTTAGACCGGGCCGTTCTGCCGACGCTGCTCTGCGAGCTTCATGCCGGGCGGCGGGGGTGCTTTGCGGCCTTTCAGGCGGCTGCGGCGAGCCTGGGCCAGACGGTCAGCGTAGTTGCAGCCGAGTCGCTTGTCCAGGCCGGGCAGGTTGTGCATCCGGAGGGGCTGCCGGCGGACCGCTGGTTCTTGAACATCAATTCGGCAGACGATTTGCGGAGCGCCACCGGGACCATGGGAGAGGGCTTTTCGCGTAAGCTGAATTTGTAGCCTGCATTTGCCGCCATGTCCGATTCCGCATTCAATCCAGAGTTGCCGCAGGACTTTGTCGAAGCCTTCAATAATGGCGGGCTGGGTGGCGTGCCTGCGGAGACGCCGGCCCAGGAACCCGGCACCCCGACGGACGGGCCTTTCATCTCGTTTAGCCATGTGAGCATCTCCTTCGATGGCCGCCCGGTTCTGGAGGATGTCAGCTTCAATGTAGAGCGGGGCCGGACGCTTTGCATTCTGGGCCGCAGCGGCGTGGGCAAGTCAGTCGCGCTACGCCTGCTGATGGGATTCCTAAAGCCCGATTCAGGCTCGATTCGCGTTGAGGACCAGGAAATTGTGGGTCTGAGCGAAGCGGGAATGAGCGCGATCCGCAAGCGCGTGACCATGGTCTTCCAGAACGGTGCTCTGTTTGACTCGATGAGCGTGCGGGAGAACGTCGCTTTTCCCCTGCGCGAGCGCGGCGGGCTAGATGAGGAGCAGGTGATTCAGATTGTGGAGCGGTTGATCGGCATGGTGGGCGCGGAGGATGTGGCGGATGCGTTGCCGGCGAGTCTTTCGACCGGCCGCAAGCGAGCCGTCGCCATTGCCCGCGCCTTGGCGGCGCAGCCCGACGTGGTGCTCTACGACGAGCCGACGACGATGGTGGATCCGATTATCGCGCGGCTGCTGGGCAACCTGATCCAGAGGCTTAAGCAGCAGTTGGGATTTACCAGCATTGTGGTTACGCACGACATGCGATTTGCGGAACGGCTGGCGGATACTGTGCTGTTTCTGCATCAGGGGCGGGCAACTTATTTTGGGCCATTGAGCGGCTTCCTGGCGTCGCCGGACCCGAATATCCAACAGTTTTTGACGCTTGATGACTATCGGCTACCCATCGCATGAGCAGGGCATAGAACCATAACTACGGCTGTGACGATCTCTGTTGCGGATCGTTGGCTTTGTCTTTGCCGGTGCCGGACGCGGAAGCTTGAAGCCGCCTCTGCCTTTACACTGGAATTGTGAAGATAGCACTTGCCCAGATCGACCCAACAGTTGGAGATTTCACCGGAAACCTGGAAAAGATAGTTGCCGCCAGCGGCCGCGCTGCTGCCCTGGGCGCTCGCCTCACGGTGTTTTCAGAGCTGGCCATTTGCGGTTATCCGCCGGCAGACTTTCTGGAGAAGCCGAGCTTTCTGGTGCGTTGCCGCTCGGCTGTGGATGAACTGGCCGTGGCTACCAAAGGGCTGTCTACCGCAGTGCTGGCCGGGGTGGCGCTGCCGGCCACGGGCGACACCGGCAAGCCGGCCGTGAATGCGGCTGTGCTGCTGGATCGCGGGCAACTGCTGCTGGAGCAGCACAAGCGGCTGCTGCCGTTTTACGACGTCTTCGACGAGCAGCGCTACTTTGCGGCGGCGCGGTCGCAGCAGGTGGTGGAACTGGACGGGGTGCGGCTGGCGATTACGATTTGCGAAGACGCGTGGAACGACAAGAACTTTTGGCCGCGCCGGCTCTACACCGTGGACCCCATGGAAGAGCTGATGCGCCAGCATCCGGCGCTGCACATCAACCTTTCGTCGTCGCCGTTCTGGCACTCGAAGCGGGCCGTACGGCGCGAGATGCTGGCGGCGATTGCGCGGCGCGACGGCGTGCCTGTGCTGATGTCGAACCAGGTGGGCGGCAACGACAGCCTGATCTTCGACGGCTCTTCGCTGGCCCTCAACGCGCGTGGGGAAGTGATTGCCCAGGCGGCTTCGTTCGAGGAAGACCTGGTGGTGTTCGATCCTTTTGAGGCGCGGCCTGTTGCGGCAGCCGCAGAGGACGATACCGAGGCAGCGTATCGCGCGCTGGTGCTGGGGACGCGCGATTACGTGCGCAAATGCGGCTTTCAGAAGGCGCTGGTGGGTCTGAGCGGCGGCATCGATTCGGCGCTGGTGGCGGCCATCGCCAAAGACGCGCTGGGCGCGGAGAACGTGATTGCGGTCGGGATGCCGAGCCCCTATTCGTCGGCCGGGTCCATTGACGACAGCCGGCAGTTGGCCGCGAACCTCGGCATACGGTTTGAAGTGATTGGCATCAGCGGCCTGTTCGCGGAGTATACGCATACGCTGGAGCCGCTGTTTGCCGGGACGAAGGCGGACACGACAGAGGAAAACATTCAGTCAAGGATTCGCGGGGCGCTGCTGATGGCGCTCTCGAACAAGTTCTCCGCACTGGTGCTCACGACGGGCAATAAGTCTGAGATGGCGGTGGGCTATTGCACGCTCTACGGCGACATGGTGGGCGCGCTGGCGGTGATTGGCGATCTGGTGAAGACGCGGGTTTATGCGGTATGCCACTGGCTCAATCGCGATGGGGAAGTGATTCCGGCGGCGATTCTGGAAAAGCCTCCCTCTGCGGAACTGCGCCCGGACCAGAAGGATACCGATTCGCTGCCGCCTTACGAGGTGTTGGATCCGATTCTGGAAGCGTATGTGGAACGCTATGAAACGCCGGAGCGGATTGCGGCGGCAAACCGATTTCCGCTGGCGCTCGTCCAACAGGTGGTGCGCCTGGTGGAGCGCTCCGAGTACAAGCGCCAGCAGGCAGCGCCGGTCCTGAAGGTTACGCCGAAGTCGTTCGGCATGGGGCGTAGATTTCCTATCGCTGTTAAAGTGCAAGTGTAAGCTGCCAGAGTTGGGGTATAAGCTAGATTGTGGGTACATTCCCGCGAAATAAGGAGAAACCGCTTGATCCGTCCGTCCGTCCGTATTGCCAGCGCAGCCGTGCTGGCCGCATTGTCCCTGTGCCTGATTCAGGCATCCGCGCAGACCCAGGTTCCGGCTGCGCCCGCGCAGGAAGTGGCCACTCCGGCTCCTGCCGCCGCGCCCGTGTTTCCCAAGCCTGAGCCTCAGAACTTTACCGCATCGTTGCCGACCAAGGAAACCATCAATGCGTTCCTGACGGCAAGCTGGGGCTACGAAGAAGGCCGTATCTGGCAGGTGCAGGCCATCCTGAAGACTCCGATCGACGGCGTCAGCAAGGTGGTGATTTTTGTCGGCGACAAGACTGGCAAAGAGAAGCCATCGGCGCTTCAGTTCTTCGCCATGGCCGATGGCAAACATATTATTGCCGGCGACCAGATTGTCGCCTTCGGGGCAAACCCGTATGCCGATTTCCGCGCCCAACTGCAGGCGCAGGCCAACGGGCCCTATCGCGGTGCGGCGTCGAAGGATCTGGAACTGGTCGAGTTCGCGGATTTCCAGTGCCCCCATTGCAAGGAGGCGCAGGCCAACATGGACAAGCTGGCGGTGGATTTTCCCAAGGCCCGCATCATCTTTGAGAACGACCCGATTGCCTCGATTCATCCGGAGTCTGTGACCGCCGCAGCTTATGGCGTTTGCGTGGCGAACCTGGGCGGCAGCACGGCGTTCTTCCAGTTTGCCGCGACGGCGTTCGAGGGCCAGGACGGCCTGGCGACCGCCGACGGCGCCACCCTGACCCTGAACAGCGCGGTGACCAAGGCGGGTCTTGATCCGGCCAAGGTTGCTGCCTGCGCCGGCACACCACAGACCAAGGCGGCCGTGGATGCCTCCGTGAAGCTGGCTGGCGATCTCGGCATCAACCAGGTGCCTACGCTGGTGATTAATGGGCGCCAGGTTCCGGCCAACGCGCCTTACGAGACACTGAAGAAGATCGTGGCGTTTCAGGCGAAGATGGACGGGGTAACGCTTTAAGACTCTCGAATGTGCACTGTGCCCCACGCTTGCGGCTTGTTTTGGCCGTTACAGCGGTTTCGATTCTGCTCTTTACAGAAACGTAGACGCCAAGGGTCATTTTTCTCAAGAAAATGACCCCTCGCATGATCTTCAAATGGCAGCACTTGAATCGAAACCGCTCTAGCGTGGGGTTTTCATTTGCATACGCTGCTGCGCCTGCCCACAGGCATCTTCTACGCGCAGGGAGTCAAAGCAAATGTGCTCTTCTTTGACCGCCGCGTAGCCAGCGAGAAGCCCTGGACCAAGAAGCTCTGGATCTACGACTTCCGAACCAACGAGCATTTCACTCTGAAGACGAATCCGCTACGCCGCGAAAATCTCGATGAATTCGTTGCCTGCTACCACGCCGAAAATCGCCACAAGCGCAAGGAGACCGACCGCTTCCACGCCTTCGCCTACGACGATTTGGTCAAGCGGGACAAAGCCAGCCTCGACCTCTTCTGGCTAAAGGACGACAGCCTGGAAGACGCCGCCAACTTCCCCGCCCCCGACGTAATCGCCGCCGAAATCGTCGAAGACCTGCAAGCAGCTCTCGAAGAGTTCGCGTTGATTGCCGAAGACCTGCGCAAGGGTTCCAAGACGCCGTTGCGGGCATCAAGCCCTACCGCGGCGGGAACGACCTTCTCTTCGGACTGCACAAACTCGATTTGGCGGACAAACATCAGTTGCTCATCACGCCCGTCATCTGTGTCGGGAAGATCGGCATGAACGTATCGGCCGAATACGTCGAACGAGAGTTCAAGGGATTCATCCGCTTTTCCGATCCGAACGCCATTCCACCACAAACCATCTGGTTCGACGCCCCTCACCGGCCTGATTTTCCGCTTGCCCTTAAGCAGGGTGCACCAATCCTTTCCGTAGCCGGCGACCGCCAAACCCGCAAAGATGTCACAGTGATATTCGACATCGGGCTAGCGGAGCCCGACATCTTCCGAAACCGAGCAGCGTCCGCCACGCTGAATGAGATCGCTAATGAGGTAGAAAGGGTCTTGAACTTGCTGGTGGAAACTTTCTGAGGAGGCGGAAGCGAGCGAATCAGACGCTCTACACAATCAGGCAGTCCAACAGCTCCTCATGGCCTGAGAGCAAACGGGAGGGCTTTACAATTCCTGATCCCAAGCCGAAAGCCTCACAGACCGCAGTCACACTGCTCGGAAACGGTTCGGTAGCGTAAGGAGACACGTGGACTTGAGAAGACTGGCGCAGAGGAAACCGCTGTGCAGATTTGACCAGACCTGCGTGGGGACGCGGGGTACTCTTGTCGGCGTTGTGCCAAAGCTCTTCCTCCGCCCATGATAAGTCGACTCTCATTGCAGGGCAGGCACGAAAGAACAAGGAGGTTTTTCTCATGCAACTGTTCCGCACTGCGCGTTGGCTTTTGCTGGCACTGCTTATCTCTGTCATTCCCGCTTCTTCGCACGCACAAATCGTCATAAGTGTGGGTTTCGCTCCGCCCGAGCTGCCCGTTTATGAGCAGCCCTTCTGTCCTCAGCCCAACTTGATGTGGGTTCCAGGCTACTGGGCCTACGGCGAGGGAGACTACTACTGGGTTCCCGGCGCTTGGGTTCCGGCTCCCTATGAAGGAGCTCTGTGGACGCCCTACTACTGGGACTGGTACCGCGGCAGATACAGGTTCCATCGGGGCTACTGGGGCCGCCACGTCGGCTACTACGGCGGCGTGAACTACGGCTTTGGGTACGGGGGCATTGGTTTCACGGGCGGAGAATGGCGCGGCCGCGAGTTTGCTTACAACACCGCGGTCATGCGCGTGAATCAGAGCGTCGTTCGCACTACTTACAACGACCCGGCGATTGTGCAGAGAAACACGATCGCCAACCGCAGCCGCATTTCCTATAACGGCGGCCCGGGCGGAATTCAGCACGCTGCCACCCCAGAGGACCGGGTTGCCGAGCGCGATCAGCATGCGGCTCCGACCAGGCTCCAGGCGCAACACGAGGGGACCGCAAAGGCCGACAGAACATCGTTTGCCAAGGCGAACGGCGGACACCCGCAGAACGCGGTTGCAGCCAAGCCACTGGGCGAGGAGAAGCACGCTGCGCCGACTGGGGCGAAGACAGAAGCCAGGCCAGAGGTAAGGACCGCGCCGAAGGCTGAGCCCCAATCGCATGCTGCTCCTGCGAAACGCGCTGCGCCACAGCAACACGCCGCACCGCAGCAACACGCTGCACCGCAGCAACACGCTGCACCCCAGCAACACGCTGCACCCCAGCAACACGCTGCGCCACAGCAACACGCCGCACCCCAGCAACACGCTGCACCGCAGCAACACGCTGCACCCCAGCAACACGCTGCACCCCAGCAACACGCTGCACCCCAGCAACACGCTGCACCTCAGCAACACGCTGCACCTCAGCAACACGCTGCACCACAACAACACGCTGCACCGCAACAACACGCTGCACCGCAGCAACACGCTGCACCGCAGCAACATGCTGCACCGCAGCAACACGCCGAACCGCAGCAACACGCTGCACCGCAGCAACACGCCGAACCGCAGCAACACGCTGCACCACAGCAACATGCTGCACCGCAGCAACATGCTGCACCGCAGGAGAGGTCCAATCCAAAGGGCTTGTAGCGCTGAAGCCTGGTTCTTAAAGACAGAGGCCAACGGTCAGCCCGGGGCCTCTGTGCTCCCCAGCTAGACCACGCTTAGACGTCTTTGCGACTACGGCGAGCGTAGCGCAATGACCGTTTTTTCTCTGCCTTTCCTTCTCATGGACCCGGGGCTAGCTCGTAGCACTGCCTAGGTGCCAGTTTGGCGGCTTCCACCAAGGCCCGCTGAATGTGGTGATTGCGTTGCTTGGAAAGTGGCGTGCGCACACCAAATGATGGGAACCTCCTTTTTCAGTACCGATTCTCACGAACCGTACCGCTCGTGGGCCGGTTTCGAAAGATCCGGCCATGCGAAGCCAGCAATGACCAGATGCCCCACCCCGGCGGACACAAACACCAAGGACCTGCCCTCCAGATCTCCGATAGAACTCCATTTATTCCCAACCTGAGCAATGTTGAACAGCCTTCCCGACCCGCACAACTTCACACTCCGGTAAGTTCGCTGCTGCCGCGACAATGTCCTCTCTGACAGTTGCGGATATACAGTGCCTAGGAGAACGCGATGTTCCATCTCTCGAATGCCATCCTCCTCGTTGGTGCCTTTGTCCTCATCCTCGGTGTCGGCCTTGTTGTCAGAGCGTTTCTTGGAAATCGCAGAGGGGACTCTGCGCCTTTCCGGGATTATTTCGGCCCCGAGTACGACCGCGACCTCCTGCAGCAGAGCACATTCAGCGAAACTGAAGACTGGCAGGCCGATCGTCACGCCCGCTTTTCCCCTTTCCGTCTCCGCGAGCCAGGAACCGGCAAGCGAAGATGAGAAGTCAGTAGGGCAACGCGGCGGAATCGCGAATCGATTTGATCCAGGGGCCGCTTACGCCTAAAGGCCGGATGGTCTTCAACCACAATCGTCCGACCGGATTCCCATCAAAGACACACTCTAAGCGATTCTTAGGAGCCCTCTGAACCGCCGCCAGTTTTCACATTCAGAACGAGCAATTCAGGGCATCTTTCACCCGCCTCGCCGCTCATGATCGATTGAGTAGTCGCTCTCTTGGTACGGAAACTTCCACCATCAACCTCTTGCAGTCGCGGTCAATTCCGCTTGGGAGAAAGCAATGAATTATCACATCTTCATGGGGCACTACTTCACAAATCAGGAGCTCATCGTTGCCGCGGTTATACTCGTCGTTCTCATCGCCGTCGCGATTGGTGTTTTCATCCAAAGACGCGGAGCGCGTACCTTGGCTTTCCGCAATCGTTTCGGGTCGGAATACGAACGCGCCGTTCTCACGCATGGCTCCGCGCGCGAAGCCGAAGCAAAACTGGCTGACCGGGAAACTCGCGTGGAAGCTCTGAAGATCCGCGAACTCGGCGTGACCGAGCGGGAGCGCTTTGTTACCGAGTGGCATACCGTTCAATCCCGTTTTGTCGATCACCCCAGGGCTGCCGTCACCGAAGCCGACGACCTTATCAATGCGCTCCTCGAGGCACGCGGCTATCCCCAGGCCAGCTTTGAGCAGCGGGCCGCCGATGTCTCAGTCCGCTATCCCCGAGTCATGGAAAACTACCGTGTCGCGCACTCCATTGCCGTCCGTCCTGGGCAGGCCGAGGCCACAACCGAAGAGCTACGCACTGCAATGATCCAATATCGCGCCATCTTCGATGACCTCCTCCAGGCTCAAGAATCCACTGCAACAAGAACCGCCGCATAGCTTCAAGTTTGCGGCGCGAAGGGGCCTAACCAGGACCCGAGCCATGTGAACAGGCCCTGATGCGGATCCCCAGGAGGGTCGGAAAATGGGACAACTCACAATTGCAACTAGATACGCTAGGCATCTGTCGGGCATAGCGATCATCCCGGCATGATCCGTGCCCTCCAGAGCATAGCGGGAACCTGAGCCGTTCGTTGAAATCCGATGATCTGGTCTCATTCCCGCTCTGTAAGAGTTGTTTCCGGTTGGCGCTACCCTTTTCCCGCCGATTTATGTCATTTGCATTGCCCAGCCAGCCCGGAGGAGTTTCAACAGGTTCTGGAAAGCGCAGCATGACTGACGCATGGTCCGGGGAAATCAATGATCCGATTACTGGAATGTCAAATTGTAATTCCACTTGAAAAGCAGCGAGGCGGCAACAGCTACAAAATCGACTACAGCGCTGTAGCAGTAAAAAGCAGATGCGTGGCTGTAATCGGAAATATCGCTTGTAATATCAATAATTTACGATGGTCGGGGCGGAGGGATTCGAACCCCCGACCCTCTGCTCCCAAAGCAGATGCGCTACCAGGCTGCGCTACGCCCCGACGTACAGTTTAGATTGTATCGCGAAAGGGATTGTGGGGGGTTGCAGGCTGAAATTCAACGGCCCAAGAGCCATGTGAGCAGCCAGAGTAGGAGGATGACGGGGATGGCAAAGACCAGCGCCAGGCCCGCTGCGAGCAGGAGAAGAAAACACCAGTCGCGACCGCTGTGACGCCGGGGCTCGCCGAGGTGGCGCTGGAGCAGGAGGTAGTTGCGGCGATTGGGCTTCCAGGCGATGTAAAAAAGGTCGCCGAAAAAGGGAATTGTGCCTACCAGTACGCCGATGCCGAGATTTGCGGCCATGCGCACGAGGGTTACGTATGGGACGCCGCGAATCCATGCGGCGAGGGGGATGACGACCGAGAGGAGTCCGGCGAGCACGTCGCCGAGACCCGGAACCAGACCGATGATGCCGTCGAGGCCATACCGAATCTGGGTGCCGGGGATGGGGAAGGCCTCGTCGAGAAGGATCTCGAGAGCGTGGAGAGTGCGGTCACGGAAGAGCCATGCGCCGCGATTCCAGCGTGCGGCGTTCGGAGCATCGACAGTCGCACTGGCTGCCGCGGAGCTGGCTTCGTGGCTCTTCATCGGCGATTCTCCCCGTGGCGGCCTCTCGGCGGTGACGCTTTGGTGGCTCCTCATTCGATGGTACAATCGAAAGGGTACATGGCGGCTATAGTTCAGTGGCAGAACGCCTGTCTGTGGCACAGGATGTCGTGGGTTCGATCCCCACTAGCCGCCCCAATCTAAATCCCTATTATCCATAACAGTTTACATATTTCACTAGACTTCCATCGGACAATATCGGACAATCCTGCACGGGTTTGGCGCTTTATCGCCGCCACCGTTGCGACATTCGACATCGGGAAGCGCCTCAAGGGGAATGACGTCTTTCTGCGCATGCACAAGACTAAACGGCCCCTGTTCACATGGATCCCAGATTGGCTCGTCGAGCGCCTTCGTGCGCGGGAGAAGGTCAATGGCCCGCTCATCTTTGCGGCTGGCGTCACGCAAACCTGTGCCTGGTTGAGCGGACTCAACAGTATTAGCGTTAGAGGAGTGCGGACGCCTGGAAGAACTGTACGGTTAGCGCCTGGTTTCCGTTACTGTCCTGGGCTTGAATCTGCCAACCGTACACCGCTTTGTCGGTCAGACCGAATCCTGGCGCGAGATCGTTGTTTGCATCGGTTGGATCGATGCCCCAGCCGAGTGAAGTGACCGAACTTGTGAAGCCAATCGAATTGGAATTGGCGCCAGGTATCTGCCAGACCGTGCTCCCGTTGTTGTCGGCTAGGTAGAACGAGAAGATGTCGCTGCTGTCCACCTGGGGAACAGTCCAAGTGAAGCTTGGGTGGAGGCTGTCTTGGTCGTTCGGCATGAGGTTGGTGGCCAGATTGCCCGACCCCACCAATGAGGTCGTGCCGTTCCATCCTGTTACCGACGGGGTGAGCGTTTCTGTATCGCTGCTGGAATCGCTGTACGTTACCTTGAAGCTGTATGTATCCCCTACAGTTGGCACATCGGGATTGATGGGAACCTGGTACTGGAACTGCACGCTTCCGCAGCCCTGACAATAGTTGCCGATGTCCACCGGGTTGATCACGTTTGGTCCGGAGAGCAGCGTGACCGCCACCGGCAGCTTGTTGCCTTCGCGCACATCGAAGTTGAGGTTGTAACCGCTGGAACTGGAACTGCTGGCTTGGCCAGTGATTTGATAGTACTGAACTCCCACTGTGGCCGTGCTGTTGGTGGTGGGCAGCGTCAGGTTTTGTCCAGTGAGCGGTCCGCTGATGGCAATGCCACTGGAGTTATTGTTCCTCGTGTTGGTCACATCTCCAGCGTCGATGAGGCCATCGTTATTCTGATCGAGAATCCCAAACAGGACGTAGTCGTTATTGGAATCGGTGGGCACGTAGACCGTGAAGGCGTTGGAGCTTCCAGGGCTGGCAATGCGCGTTCCGTATACGGTGTTCGTGCTCTGGTTGTAGTAGCCCACATACAACGGTCCGGTGGGCGTAATGCCTGAGGGAATGGTGACGGTGCCCTGCACCTGATTGCCGGTGGTGGATGCGCCGATGGTGACTCCGATGGGCGTGCTGCTGCTGTCGCTGTAAACGGTCCAACCGGAAGCCGGGCCTGCCGCATTGCGCGCACGTGCCTCGAAGTAGTAAGTCTGGCCGTTTGTGAAGGGGCTGCCGCTGAGGCCGTAGGTGCTGTTGTTCAAGATCCAGACATTGGAGCCGGTCCCGATCGCTTTCAGATTGAACATTGCGGTGGATGTGGCAAAGGTTGAACTGGTGCTCCACTGGATGTCGTACGAAGTAGCCGCCTCAACGCCGCTGCTTTTGACTGCCTTGTAGCTGACGGTTACGCCCTGGTCGGTTGGTGCGATGGCGTTGATGACGGGATTCGCGCTGGGCACGCTTGCCGGCGTGTTATCGGTGAGCGTGACGCTGGCGCCGGTCACGTTCGCGGCAGTGACTGTTACAGGCGTGCTGCCCGATGGGTCGGAGGTGTTCTGCGCGCCGTTGGCCAGTGCGGAGAGATCCATCCATGCCTGCAATGTGTAGGTGCCTGGCGGTACGCCGCGAATAGTGAATGAACCCGGCGCGAAGACGCCTGTTCCCAGTGCGCCCGAGCCGCAATTGCTCGACGTAAGCAGCGAAAGGTAGATCTGTCCGGTGTTCGATCCGCCGTAGTTTACTGTGCCGGAGATCGTATAGCCGAGCGCCACGTTGAAGCTTTCTCCGCTCAGGTCTGCGTCGTGCACGGTGATGCTCTGGGTTGCCGGATAGAACATCGAACTCGGTCCGGCGATCGATGGAGCGATGGTGTAGCTCCCGTTGTGAACGCCTGTGAATGTGAAATTCCCGCTTGTGTCGGTAGTTACGGTTTTCACAACGGTTCCGCCCGGGCTGGTGAGCAGGGCGACGGTAATGGCCGGCACGGAAGGACTGCCGCAGGCGCCGTTGAGGGAGATTTTGCCAATCACCTGCGAGATGCCGCCGACGTCGATCGTGTAGGAGTTGGTCTGGGTCGAGCTCAGATAGTCCGTTACCTTGACGTTGGTCAGGCTAACGATTTGAACCACGGTGGGAGTTCCACCGACAGAGAGAATGTTGCTGCCGTTGCTGGAAACCGAGATGCCGTCCGCAATGGCAACGGCCGCGCCCGTGTTCGGAATGGAGACGCCGTTGACCGACCAGGTGTACGGAGGCACGCCGCCCAATGCGCTGATTGACCCGGCATAGAGCTCGGTAATTGTTGCCGATGGTAATGAGTCTGGGTTAGGCGTGGGCAACGTCAGCGGCGCTGGAGTGCCGATAGTGATGCTGTAGCCGCTCTGTGTAATGGAGGCGTTGGTTGAGGAGTCAGACAACGTCACGTTGAACGTGATCGTGGCCGGAGTTGCCGCTGGCGTTCCGCCGATGGTGAGCGTGCCGCCGCTTGGTGCAGCAGTCAGGTTATCGGAGAGACCCGTCACCTGCCAGGAATAGTTGCCACTGCCGCCTGTAGCGCCGATGGTTCCTGTGTACGGCACGCTTGTGTAGCCAGCTGGGAGCGAAGTTGGATTGGGCGTGGGAAGAGCCAATGCGCTGTAAACCGTGATCGTGTATGTGTAGGGACCCACGGTGGTGTTCGTCGTTGTGTCTTTTATGCTCGCGCTGAACGAGACCGTAGCTGCGGATGCGGGCGTGCCTGTGATGGTGAGCGTTGCGCCATTGGTCGAAAAACTCAGCCCGTCGGAGAGGCCCGTCATGGTCCAGCTATAGTTTCCGCTGCCACCGGCCGCGGTGATCGTCCCGCTGTAGCTCGAGCCTGCGCCGGCTGCTCCCAGGGATGTGGGGTTGGGCGCAGGGAGCGTCAACCCGCTGTAGACACTGACCGTGTATGTGTACGGCCCCACGCTCACGTTCGTTGTGGTGTCTTTCACTGTGACGCCGAAGGAAACCGTTGTTGCGGTCGCCGGAGTTCCGCTGATGGTGAGCGTTCCGCCCGAGGCGGAGTAGTTCAGGCTGTTAGCGGGCAGGCCCGTCACCGTCCACGAATAGTGTCCGCTGCCGCCAGACGTGGCGATCGTCCCTGTGTACGGCAGGCTGAGGGTTGCAGGCCCCAACGTCGCCGGGTTGGGCGCAGGCAACGTCACCGTGTTGTAGGCAGTGATGACGTAGGTATACGGGCCCGCGGTCAGGCCCGTTGATGTGTCTTTCACGGACACGCTCAACGAAACGGCCGCTGCCGCAGTGGGTGTTCCGCTTACGGTCAGTGTTCCGCCGCTCGATGAAGTGGTCAGTCCGTCAGACTGGCCGGTTACTGTCCAGGCGTAGTTCCCGCTGCCACCGCTGGCTGCTACCGTTCCGGTATAGGCCACGTTCATGGTCGCCGCCGCCGGCAGCGTGGCAGGAATCGTGGAGGGCAGTGTCACCGGGCTGTAGACCGGGATGCTATAGAAGACCGCGCCGGAGCCGTTGCCGGCGCTATCGGTTGCCGTTGCGGTGAAGTTGACGGTACCCGCCGTTGTTGCCGGGCCGTTGATGGTCAGGGTTGCGCCGTTAGCGGAGTAGGTGAGGCCGTTAGACAAACCGGAAACAACCCACGTGTAACCGGTTCCAGTTCCGCCGGATGCCGTGAGCGTCTGCGAGTACGCCTGTCCGGTTACCGCAAAAGGAAGGCTTCCCGCCGCAGGCGTGAGAGTAATCAAGGGGCTGCTGGCGGCGATCTGATAGCTCTGAGTGGCCGAGTCTCCAAAGGCGTCTGACGCCTTGATGGTGAAGCTGTAGGTGCCCGCGGCGGTGATTGTTCCAGTAACTGCGCCGGTGGCTGCGTTCAGAGTTAGCCCTGTCGGCAAGGCGCCGCTGTTGAGTGAGTACGTTAGCGCGCCTGCGCCGCCGCTGGCCGCGGCACTGCCTGTATAGGCCTGGTTATAGAACCCAGTGGCGGGCATGACCCCGCTGAAGGTAATTGCAGTCGCCGCGGTGATCGAAACGCCGAGTGTTTTGGTTACTGAAACTGCCGTGGGCGTTCCAGAATCCATCATCTGGATAGCAACATTGGTGGTCCCGGCGGCCACGGCCAGGGGAGTGCCGGAAATGATTCCAGCGGTGGAGAGGCTGAGCCCCGCCGGCAGCGTGCTGCCAGAGACGACGGTCCATATATAAGGAGTGACGCCGCCACTGCCGGCCAGTTGAACGGAATAGGTCGTTCCCACCTTGCCTGCAAGTGCGCTGCTGGTTGTTGTAATCGCAGGCGTCGGAGCCACTGTAACTGTTGTGGTTGCGTACCGGGTTTCTTCCTCCTTGGACGTCGCCGTGATCGTCGCGGTCTGTGAGGAGGTGGTCGCTGCGGGTGCGGTGTATGTGGCCGAGGTCGACGTTGTGTTTGACAAGGTTCCGACGCCGCTCAAAGTCCAGCTCACGCCGAGGGCGTGGTTGTCGTTTGTAACTACGGCAGTTAGCGTGGCCGTACTTGCTCCATCGACAGTCGCCGCAGAGGAGGCGACCGCAACGCTTAGCGCGGTGGAGCCGCCTGAACTGCCGGAACTGCTGGAGCCGCCAGAACCGCCGCCGCAACCCGACAGGCCGAATGCTGCAATAAGGGGAAGCCCGACGAGAACGAGACCTTTCCGGAACATACGAAACCCCAGGGAGGATATATTTTTAGGAGCGACTACCCAGACTGTGCTTTTACTTTCCCCCAACCTATTATCAGCATGGTAACAATAAACTGGGTACTAAAAATCACACCCTCGGCACCAAAGTGTTATACATCCCCCGCTAAAGTTGCATGACGCAGCTTGCTCAACCTGGTAAAAGTTCATGCGCAAGCAACTCTTGGATTCAGCTCTGCGTTGCTGCCAGGCGGCCTTGTCGCAAGGCCCTGCGCTTGAGGAGCAGGAAGAATACCGGAACCAGAATCAACACGTGAATCGTTGACGTAATCATTCCGCCGACGATGGGAGCGGCAATGGGCTTCATCACGTCGGAGCCGATGCCGGTCTCCCATAGGATCGGCGCCAGGCTGAGAATGACAGCGGCCACAGTCATCAGCTTGGGCCGCAGCCGCTGGACTGCCCCCTCGACCACCGCCTGCACCAGCTTTGCGTCCGTCATCGGCGCATCCTGTTTGAGATGGTGCTGGAAAGCTTCGTCCAGATAGACCACCATCACCACGCCGGTCTCGACCGCAATGCCGAACAGGGCGATGTAGCCAACCCATACGGCCACGCTGAAGTTATAGCCAAGCATCCACTGCAGCAGCAGGCCGCCGGACATTGCGTAAAGCGTGGGAAAGATCAGTACCGCGGCTTCTGCCGCGGATTTGAAAACGAGATAAAGCAGCAGAAAGATGACGAAGAAGACGATGGGCAGAATGATCTTGAGGCGCTGTTTGGCGCGCATCTCAAACTCGTACTCCCCGGCCCAGCGCCAGGTGTAGCCCGCCGGCAGGGTCAGTTTCTGGTTCAGGATCTTCTCAGCGCCGTGGACGAAGTCTCCGTAATTATGGGTGTTCAGATTGAGATACACGTAGCCGGTCAAAGAGCCGTCTTCGTCGCGGATCATTGAGGGACCGCGTGAATAATAGACGCGCGCCACCTGGCTGACGGGAATCTGTTCGCCGGAGGGAGTTGGGATCAACGCCTGCGACAACGACTCGGGATGATTGCGGAAGTCGCGCTGGTAGCGGACGGCAATGGGAAAGCGCTCACGGCCTTCCACATTTTGCGCAATGTCGGCGCCGCCAATTTCAGAGGTGATGACGCGCTGCACGTCGGCCACGGTGAGGCCGTAGCGCGCGGCCACGGGCCGGTTCACTTCCACGTTGAGATAGAAACCCTGCGCGACGCGCTCGGCAAAGACGGAGTTGGTCTCCGGCATACTGGAGAGAATCTGCTGCATGCGCGCGCCGAAGTCTTCGATGTGCGCCAGATCGGGGCCTTGAATCTTGATGCCGACCGCGGTCTTGATTCCTGTCAGCTCCATGTCGAGGCGGTTCTGAACCGGCATGGTCCAGGTGTTGGTGAGGCCAGGAAACTGGAGCTTTTCATCCATATCGTGGATCAGCTTTTCGTAGGTCATGCCGGGACGCCATTGCTCTCGCGGCTTGAGCATGATGGTGGTGTCGTACATGTCGAGAGGCGCGTTGTCCGTCGCGCTGTCGGAGCGTCCCACCGTGCCGAAGACTGTCGAGACCTCAGGAAACGAGCGGATGATGCGATCCTGCTCCTGCATCAGCGAGACCGCCTGTGTGATCGAGATGCCCGGCAAGGCGCTGGGCATGTAGAGCGAAGAGCCTTCGTAGAGTGCGGGCATGAACTGGCTGCCAATGCGGAAATAGAGAGGAATGGTTGCGCCGAGGAAGGCGAGGTTCAGCACGATGACGATCTTCCAATGTTTGAGGCACCAGTGAAGTATGGGCAGATAGATTGCCTGCGTGATGCGCGCCGCGGGGTTCTGCGACTCGGGGCGCAGCTTGCCGCGCAGGCAGAAAGGCATGAGCGCGGGAACCAGCGTGATTGAGAGCAGGGAAGAGAAGATGAGCGCCAGCGACTTGGTCCACGCCAGCGGGCGAAACATGCGCCCCTCTTGCGCTTCCAGCAGGAACACCGGCAGAAACGACACCACAATAATGATGAGCGAATAGAAAAGCGCCGGTCCGACCTGCTGCGCCGAACTGACCAGAATGCGTCGCCGCTCCTCTCCGGTCGGCACATCGTCACGCTCGGCCAGATGGCGGTATCCGTTCTCTACCATCACAATCGCGGCGTCGATGAGTACGCCTACGGCAAGCGCCAGCCCGCCCAGCGACATGATGTTGGAGCTGACGTGCAGGTAGTACATGGGAATGAACGCGGAGAGCACGGCGATGGGCAGCGTGAGGATGGGCACCAGCGCGGAACGGAAGTGGAAGAGAAAAACAATGCTGACGAAGCTGACGATGACGGCTTCTGCAATGAGGTCGCGCTTCAACGTATGAATGGATTCGTTGATGAGCCAGGAGCGGTCGTAGCCGGTGACAATCTCGACGCCCGCGGGCAGCGAGGGAGCGATCTCCTTGAACTTGGCTTTGACGCCATTGATTACGTTGAGAGCATTCATGCCGTAGCGCATCACGACGATGCCGCCGACGGTTTCGCCTTGTCCCTGCCAGTCGGCCGCGCCGCGCCGCTCATCGGGACCGAAGGTGACTGTGCCCAGATCGCGCACCAGCACGGGCGTGCCGTTCTTTGTTGCGACAGGAACGTTTTCTAGATCGGCGAGCGTGCGCAGATAGCCGACACCGCGCACCATGTATTCGGCTCCGCTCATCTCCAGGACGTCGCCGCCAACTTCATTTGTGCTTTGCCTGACTTTGTCGATCACGGTTGAGGCGGAGACGCCGTAGGAGAAGAGCTTGTTGGGGTTGAGGTTCACCTGGTACTGGCGCACAAAGCCGCCAATGCTGGCCACCTCTGCCACGCCGGGAACAGTTTCAAGCTGATAGCGCAAGTACCAGTCCTGAAGCGCGCGCAAGTCGGCCAGGCTCTTGGTATGGCTGCGGTCGACGATGGCGTATTCGAAGACCCAGCCAGCACCGGTGGCATCGGGGCCAATGGCCGGATGCACGTCGGCAGGCAGCTTGCCCGCGATCTGTTGCAGATACTCGGTGACGCGCGACCGCGCCCAGTAGAGGTCCGTGCCGTCCTGAAAGACAACGAAGACGTAAGAGTCGCCGAACATGGTTTGGGCGCGCACGTTTTTGACGCGCGGCGCCGAGAGCAGGGCAGTGACGATCGGGTACGTGACCTGGTCTTCAATCACATTCGGCGGCTCGCCGGCCCACGAGGTGTGAATGATTACCTGCACGTCGCTGATGTCGGGCAGCGCGTCCAGCGGCACGC
>CAYQOQ010000023.1:0-41797 GCA_964419175.1 uncultured Occallatibacter sp.
ATAGCTTCATGAATACGGTTGTCACGGGGAAAGCACCGCCCATTTAGAACTGCTGATTCATTGACAATCAAGGACGCATGGCGCGCTCTAGCCTCGCTTATACGGCTCAGGATTCAGATTCAGCGGCTGGTACATCTCCAGGAATGCCGGCAGGCTTTTGCGCATTGATGCTTCTCTCAGGTGCTGGTCGTACTCCTCAAGCCGCTCCCGCTCGCTGCCCTGGATGTGCTCGCTCAGGATGCGGCGGGTGGCCACCTCGTCGCCGCGCTCGATCGCGTCCACTATCTCCTGGTGCTGCCGATAGATACGCCCAAGTGCCGGGGCATCGTGGCTCTCGCGGCGGATGGTGAAAATGCGCAGCAGCAGGCGCGTATCGTTAACAACCTTATTGATGCGCACATTTTGAGAAAGCCCGATCAGCAGCGCATGGAAGCTTAAATCGGCGGCCAGCAGGCGGTTCGTCTGTTCGGCGTCAAGCGCATTCTGGCCCGTGCTGACCAGTTCGTCGTGCAATTCCCTGATGGCACTGACAAGACCCTGAAGGTACACTTTGTCGGCAGCACGCATCATCCCCAGGCGCGCGACCTTGCCAACGGCATACATCTCGAGGGCCTCGCGCAACTCATAGGTATCAATGATGTTTTCCCGCGTTAGTTGGATCACTAACACGCCGCCGGCGCCGTTCTGCTCTAGCAATCCCTCAGCCACCAACTGGCTAAGCGCCTCGCGGATCGGCGTGCGGCTGCTGCCCATCTCCTTCGCCAGATCCAACTCGGAAATGGCGCTTCCGGCAGGCAGCTCTCCCGTCGCAATTCGTCTTTGAATCGCTAAGTAGGCCCGTTGCCGAATGGAAGTCTCCGGCGAGCCTGTTTTCCTGCGTCCTCTGGCCATTGTCTCCACCGAACTTGATTTCTACTGCCGACAGGTGATTGTACTGGCAGAAACACTCCGAAGTCCATCTTCCATACGGCAGAATTCGACATCAAGTCGACATATGTGACGTCCCGCCAATGAGATGGTTCCGGCCGGGATTGGACCGCTTGGAAGGTTAGTTTTTCAGCAAGGGCCCGCCCGAGGAAGGGCGAGGGGATTTTGCCGCGAAGAAGAAGTTTTTGGTGGAGCAGGGTATTTCAGTATTGAAGCAGGCCGAGGTGGGAGTGCCGGCGGCGGAGCTGATCCGCAAGGTCCGGATTCCGGAGCAGACGCTGGATGCGGCGATGCCTCAGGATGAGCTTTCATCCCTTTTCATTACGTTCCCTGGAATCCCGATACGGTGGGAAGAAATTGAAGCCCTCCCGCCGCCGCCAAAGCATTGCACGGCCGAGGGCGATACCGAGCTATTATGACCATACTTTGAGAGTCCGATTCTGACAACATCTTGAGCAGGTACAGGCAACGCAGTCATTTGTCAGAGAAAATGCCATGTGCCGATGTGAGATGCCATGCCAATCGGATTGGAAACAAGAACCTGCCGGGTATTTTTCCTGCTTTCAACTGCAGCAGTTCTGGCAGCTCTGCCGGCTATGGCAGCATCGCAATCGTTCACTCCTTTGGAGAATTCTCCTGCCACGCCAGAGCTCACGACCACCGTGCCGATTGACCTGACATATGTGCGTCCAACAGAGAAAACAAAGCTCAATAATTATGTCTTCGATGCGTATGGTCCGTACCCAATTACCGGCGCCGCGCTCGCGGCCGGCATCAATCAGTTGAGTAACGCTCCACCCGAATGGCGCCAGGGTGCTGAAGGATTCAGCAAGAGATTTGGATCAGACTTCGCCATCGCGGCTGTTGGGACAACGACACGTTTTGGGCTGGCAGAAGCCTTCAAGGAAGACACGTTGTACTACCGCTGCGAATGTAGTGGCTTCTTTCCGCGGCTGCGTCACGCCATGATTTCTACCGTGACAGGACGCCGCGGCGAAGATGGCCATCGCGTCTTCTCTGTACCTGCGCTTGTCGCGCCCTATGCGGGTTCGATGACTGCGGTTTACGGTTGGTTTCCCAATCGCTTCAGCGCCAAAGATGGATTCCGCACCGGCAACTACGGCTTGTTGGCATATATGGGCGAGAACATCGGCTTGGAGTTCTTCCATAGCGGACGCCACTCCCTCCTTTCACGCATGCATCTGAGCAGCAGGCATGACGCCGCAGCTCAGGAGCCAAGTCAGTGAGCGGCCGCGGATCCACTGCAGTCGCGGATATGAACCAACCGCTCCCACGTCCGCTCTCTTACCTTGCAAACTCCGCCCTGGGCGTGTGCACAGGGTTCTTCGAGTGGTTCGGAAACCTGGGAATCTTTTCCTGGCAAGTACTCAAGGCCGCTGTTACGCCGCCATACGAGTGGCGCGAACTGGTTCGGCAACTCGATGAAGTTGGATCAAAGTCTTTGCCTCTGGTCGTCCTGGCCGGCTCTGCAATCGGCGTGGTTCTCTCGCTGGAAGCGCGTTACAGTCTAAGTCGATTCGGCGCAAAGTCGATGTTTCCAGTGACTCTCGTTTACTCCGTGATTCAGGTAATGGGTCCCATCATCACTGGGCTGGTCGTATGCGGTCGCGTGGGCGCAGGCATGGGCGCGGAGCTGGCATCCATGAAAGTATCCGAGCAGATTGACGCGATCGAGGCATCGGCGATCAACCCTTACAGGCTCTTGGCCGCAACCCGGATACTGGCCTGCATCCTCATGCTTCCACTGTTGACGGTTGCGGCCGATGCCAGCGGATTGTTGACGGGCTGGTTCGCGCAATCTCTGGTTGAGCCACTCTCGTTCCATCAGTTCATTTCAACCGGCTTCAGTGGCGCCACGTTCAACGCCTTTCTGCCGCCCACGTTCAAGACAGCCGTGTATGGCCTGATTATCGGTCTCATTGGATGCTTCCAGGGAATGAAAACACGCGGAGGCGCGGAGGGAGTGGGCCGCGCAGCAACGAACTCGGTAGTACTCGGCTCGCTTTTCTTGATCATGGCCGACGTAGTGCTGGTGAAATTCATTCTGGTTGTCTTCCATTAACCATTGCCTGAAGCACAAGTGAAACTAACATGGCCACTGCCTATGACAATCCGACGAAGCTCGAAGTTGCCAGGAAAGATGGCAGCGCACAGGTTGTTGCTGTCGAGAATCTGCACAAAAGCTTTGGACAGCTCAACGTTCTGAACGGGATCAGCCTGGGCGTGAGCAGCGGAGAAACTCTGGCCGTGCTCGGGCGCAGCGGTACGGGAAAGAGCGTATTGCTAAGGCTCATCATTGGCCTTGAAAAGCCCGACTCAGGATCGGTGCGCATCCATGGTCAGGACATTGCCGGCCAGGCTCTCGATCGGATGGGAGAAATCAGAAAGAAGGTGGGCTTTCTGTTTCAGCATGCAGCGCTCTACGATTCGCTGACCGTCGCCGGCAATGTTGCGTTTCCACTTGAACACCATCGGAGAGATATGTCCAGAGCGGAGCGCGGCGACCGCGTAAATCAACTGCTATCCGAGGTGGGAATGGAAGGTGGCCTCGATAAGATGCCCTCCGATATTTCCGGGGGAATGCAGAAGCGCGTGGGCCTCGCACGTGCGCTTGCGCTTGAACCGGAGATCTTGCTGCTCGACGAGCCCACGGCAGGCCTGGACCCCATCAGCTCAGGAGAAATTGACGACTTGATTCTCAAACTCCAACACGAGCGCCAGATGGCATCCATCGTAGTGACCCACGATATGCATAGCGCCAGAACGATCGCGAATCGTCTGGCGATCCTTGATCAGGGCAATGTGGTTATTGAAGGCAGTTATGAGGACCTTCAGCAAAGCGAAATCGGATTTGTGAAGGAATTCCTTAAGCAGTCGTAGGAGGATTTATGTCGAGAGTGGCGCGGCTGGGAGCATTCATCGTTGTAACACTGGCGGTTCTGGCGGCCGGGGTTTTTGTTATCGGCAGCAAGGAGTATCTATTCCGCTCCACATACCAACTGAAAGCGCAATTCGACAACGTTGCAGGTCTGGCCGAAGGAGCCGACGTGCAGGTCGGTGGAGTTCACAGCGGAATGGTGCGCAGCATTGCGCTACCTCACAAACCAGGCGAACAGGTCACGGTAATCATGGACCTCGACCGGTCGACGCACGAAATCATCAAGCACGACTCTATGGCCTCTATCGAAACCGAAGGAGTACTGGGCAATCAGTTCGTAGCCATTTCGTTTGGATCTGCAGGACAAGCCGAGGTCAAGGATGGCGAGATTATCGAGAGCGTGCCGCCGCTCGTACTGTCGGACCTGTTCAAGAAAACAAGCGGCATTCTCGACAGCAGCCAGTTGGCAATCAACAATGCGACTCTAGCCACGGCGCATCTGAATTCTGTAAGTGCCAAAATCGATTCGGGACAGGGAACCGTGGGAGCACTGGTGAACGACAAGCAACTCTATGCCAACCTGGAACAGTCCACGGCTACACTGCATGACACCATGACCCAGGCGCAGAGCGGGGTGACGGACTTCAAAGAGAACATGGAAGCCTTGAAGCATAACTTCTTCCTAAGCGGTTACTTCAAGAAGCGTGGCTACGAAGATTCGGCCGACCTTGCGGCAAATAGAATTAGCGGGCTTCCGCAGGGTACGCCTCTGAAGGTATTTACTTACTCCGCCAAGGAACTCTTCGATAACCGCGATTCGGCGAAGATGAAAAATCAGAAATCTCTCAATGCTGGCGGCGACTTTCTGGCACAAAATCAATTCGGGGTTGCTGTCGTCGTGGTCTCAGCCGGCATGAATGGCGATACAAAGAAGGAGATGATGCTCACCGAGGCGAGGGCCATGGTTATACGTGAATATCTGGTCGAGAACTTTGGATTCGATGACAACCAGCTCAAGACTTTGGGGATGGGAAAGCAGACAGGCGCGAACCTTGACGCAGATTGGGGTTCGATCCAGATTCTCATCTTTCCGGCAGGGACCGAGATACCTGCTAACAAACCAGCGTCGGTGGTTAGTCCATCTGCCGCCGATGCTCAACGGCAGATTCAAGTAACGGCAGTGGAAACCAAAAAACCGTAGTCTTCGGTGCGTGGCAGAGGTTAGCCGCGGGGATTCGCAAAAAGAGGATGGAGGAGATATATGACTGGAAATCGGCACAATCACGAAGGAGAAAGCGGCGAACATGGGGAACCTGGTCCCGGACCCTACTGGCAGCGGATGCACCGCGACTGGCGCTTCTGGGTATGCGCATTCTTCATGGCCGCGGCTCTCGCCATCTACGTTCTAAGCGGCGATCTGGCATGGGTCCCGCGCCACTGACTCTGCCCTTTTAGGTGAGCAGTGTAGCTCAGCAATTCCCGCATTGCTTTGGAACAATAAGTATGAAGGCAAGTGAGGTTTCTCCGCTTGCAATCGGTTTCGAGAAAACGATTGGAGTACACGAAATGCCACTTATCACAGTTGTTCTCACGATCTGCGTAGTCGGCGTGTTGCTATGGCTGATCAATCGCTTCATTCCCATGCAAGGTCAAATCAAGGGAATTCTGAACGCCGTTGTAGTGATTGTTCTCGTGATATGGCTGCTCAACATCTTTGGACTGCTTCACTACCTTACCCAGTTCCGCGTAGGCAATAACTAACGTAGTTGCGCGCGCCGTAACCATTACAATCGTCAACGCAAGACAAGCACAATGCAACATGGCAGAGTTATGCCCAAAGGAAATTCCGTGAGACGCATACTTTTGTTAGTGATAGGTAGTGCCTTCAGCCTGAGCGCATTTGCTCAGGCCAACACGCAAGCGACCGTAGTCGTCGAATCAGTCGGCCCTGCATCCCCTTACCATGCGGTTGTAATCAGCCGCTCGGTGCAGGCAGTGAACTACGTGCATCGCAGCGGCGCCACAAAGATAGATTTGGCGGGCACAGCGCTTATGCCTTCGGCCAACGGCGACGTCAAGGTGCGCAGCAAGCGCGGTACGATGGAAGTTGAAGCCGAATTCGGAAGGCTGGAGAATCCCACAACCTTCGGCAACGAGTATCTTACTTATGTTCTGTGGGCAATCTCACCTGAGGGGCGAGCTGAAAACCTGGGCGAAGTGCTCGTAGGTGGAAATGATCGAAGCAAGCTAACTGCAACCACGAATCTTCAGTCCTTCGCTCTGATCGTTACCGCAGAACCTTACTTCG
Organism: uncultured Occallatibacter sp.; assembly: GCA_964419175.1. Lineage (GTDB taxonomy): Bacteria > Acidobacteriota > Terriglobia > Terriglobales > Acidobacteriaceae > Telmatobacter. The sequence continues at coordinate 6,135 of CAYQOQ010000023.1, forward strand.
CCGTCCGGCAGCCAAGCAACGTCGTCGTACTTGAGAATGTTGTCACGGCAGAGACCAAGGGAACCAGCGAGGCGGTAAACGCGAAATATGAGTTGATCGAGCGCGGTGGTTATCTACCAACTGGCTACAAATTCGACCCCGTGGTTCTGAGCGCTAACCTGCCGTTGGAATTCTACGAAGCTCGCAATGCGCTGCGTATCGCTAAATCAGAAGGTGCAGAGCAGTATGCAGGCGAAAGCTACCAGCACGCTGTCGAGTCAATGAAGACGGCCGATGATTACGCCGTAAGAAAGCATATGGAGAGAAAGCCGCTGATTGCCGCTGCCCGAGTGGCAGTACAAACTGCGGAGGATGCGCGCGAAATCGCAGTCAAAAGAATCGACGCGGATCGCGCCGCGAATGAACTCCAGGCATCGGGCGACGCGCAGGCAAGGTCTCAGGCGCAGGCCTCTGAAGCTACCCGCCTGAAGGAGAAAGCCCAGTCTGATGCTGCAATGGCGCAAGCCGATGCGGCAAATGCTCAGGCCGCCATGGCCACGAACCAGGTGACATCAGCTGCGGCAGTTACCGCTGCCCAGGCCGATGCGGACCAGTCTCGTTCACTTGCACAGCAAGCGCAGCAGGGCGAACTCAAGGCGGTTAGCGAGAAGGCCGCAATGCGTGCGCAATTGTCAGAGCAGTTGAACAAGATTCTCGAAACGCGAGACAGCGCACGCGGACTTATCGTCAGTATGTCCGATGTCTTGTTCGATACCGGTCAATACTCGCTGAAGCCCGGCGCACGCGAGAAGCTTGCAAAGGTCGCAGGAATATTGATCGCATATCCAGGACTCAACATTGCAGTTGGTGGTTACACCGACAATGTGGGCGGAGACGAAATGAATCAGAAGTTGTCTGAGAACCGCGCAAGCTCCGTCCGCGATTACCTGGTGGCACAGGGCGTAGCAACACTTTCGGTGAGCGCAACGGGCTTTGGCAATACTTCACCGGTAGCCTCAAACGATAACGCAAGTGGGCGTCAGGAGAACCGTAGGGTGGAACTGGTCGTATCCGGTGAAGCTATTGGAAGCCCGGCCAATGCAACCGTTGGAACTCCGCAGTAACGAACGCAGGCCCTCTTGAAAAGGGGAGACAATGGCCATTACCTGTTCAACGGTAGCCTTCCCGAAGCTAGAGTTACGATTCGCCTTCAAATGGAGTAATTCAACGCGCCACGACTTCGAAAGAGGTCGCGGCGCATTTTTGTTGATCCCGCCCAGAGTCCTGTCTCCGAGGTTGATTGAAAAACAACAGCAGATCCTTCGACTCACCACCCCCACGCTCCACCCCAAAGAGCAAAAGCGCTCTTTGGGGACCCCGGAAAGCGCTTGGGGCCTCGTTCGCTCAGGATGACAACCAGTGTTTTGCTGCGAATTTCTGAGACAGGACACTAAGTCTTTATGCTTAAGTTCGTCCCACATACCGCCCGACTCCCTGTTGCGCCGGCGCATCAGCCTTTGATGCCGCATTGGCTTACACACCTGGGAATCCCTGGCCTCTTTTTCGTAGCGGTCATCGATTCATCGGTGATTCCTTTGCCTTTGCCCGGCAGCACAGATTTGTTGTTACTCTGGCTGGTGTCTCACGGTGGAGATCCTTGGCTGCTGGCCCTCTGTGCTATTGCAGGTAGTATTCTCGGCGGATACACCACCTGGGAGGCCGGCAGGAAAGGTGGCGAAGAAGCGCTGAGTCGCTACGTGCCGGCGCGTCTTCTTGGGCGAATCGTCGGGTGGGTCGAGCGCCACCGAATCCTTGCTGTCTTTCTTCCCGCTTTGCTTCCTCCGCCCATTCCGCTCTTGCCGTTTGCGCTTGCCGCCGGCGCGCTGGGCGTTTCACGCATACGCTTTCTCATCGTCTACGGCGCGGCACGCACCCTGCGTTACTCCTTCATTGCCTGGCTAGGTGTTGCCTACGGACGCAAGATCGAACACATGTGGGCGGGAACCCTTCAGAAGTGGTCGACCCCACTGCTTTACGTCTTCGCAGGCCTGTTGGTGGCCAGCGTCAGTTATGGGATCTGGAAGATACGCAGCCTGCGCAAGGCCGATTCATTAGGAAAGTCCGCGCTGTATAACTAGGGTTTTCGTTCGACCTGAACTGTCGACGTTTCCTATTGTGTGGCCCCCATCTAAACAACAAACATCGCTATCCCCGCGACGAACATGGCAATTGTTGTGATTGCGACAACAATCCATCCCATGCGTGAACTCGGTTGATCTTGCATCAATTTCTTATCTGCCGCGACAATAAGTATGGCTACGAGAAGAAAGGGCGCCAGTAACCCGTTGATAACCGCTGTCCAGTAGAGCGCCTTTACCGGGTTCACCCCGATAAAGTCCAGCGCCACGCCCGCTGCGGTAGAAACAAGAATCAATGCGTAAAACCAACGTGCCTGCCTCAGTTTCTTATTCAGGCCCTGGCGCCAACCCAAAGTCTCAGCGAAAGCATATGCGGCCGATCCTGCAAGAGTTGGAATGGCAAGAAATCCCACGCCGACGATACCCAGAGTGAACAAGGTCGCAGCGAAGTTCCCCGCAAAGGGCCGAAGGGCTTCAGCCGCCTGGCGCGATGTTTCGATGTTTGTAATATGGTGCCGGTTGAGGGTAATCGCGGTGGTGAGGATGATAAAGAACATGACCATGTTTGAGAAGAACGCGCCAACACCCACATCGACGTTTCTCATTGTAAGCTCCTCAGATGTCGCCCCTTTCCGCTGCGCGATCGTGTTTTGGCCTACCGATTTCTCCTCTTCCACTTCTTGACTTGCCTGCCAGAAGAACAAATATGGGCTGATCGTGGTGCCAAGGATCGCGACCAGAGTTGACCACTCCTCTCTACTGTGCGGCATTGACGGCACAAGCGTATCTCGCAGTACCTGGCCCCAGTTGGCTCCCACCACAAACGCGGTAATCGGGTAGGCAAAAAGAACAAGCACAAGCCACTTGAGTACGTTTGCAATCTGCGTGTATTGAAGCCGGACTGTTGCCCATGAAATCAGCAGCGCGAACAACACCACAAACCAGTGCGAGTTGATCCCGGATAGCATTGCGGCCGCATCCGCCATGCCGGCAAGATCCGCAGCGATGTTAATTGTATTTGCGGTCAGTAGGGCTATTACGAAGGCAAGAAACAGCCATCTTGGAAATCGTTGCTTGAAGTTTCCGGCCAGGCCCTGCCCCGTTACCATGCCAATACGGGCACACATCATTTGGACAGCGGCCATCAACGGCCACGTCAGTAGCGCCGTCCACAGAAGCTTTGATCCTAGCAGCGCGCCAGCGATAGAGTAGGTGGCGATTCCAGAGGGGTCATCGTCCGCGGCCCCAGTGATAATGCCGGGGCCGAGGGACCGCAACAGCAACCGAATCCATCGAGATGGGGAAAGCCTGGACACAAAAGATGAGGGGTATGTTCTCTTCGTATCTTGGTGTTAATCGAACCAGTAGCGTAGCCGGATTTGCGCCAGGATGCAAAAGGGATGAAAAAGCTCCAGCTACGGCCTGAGCTGCACCACAAGGTCGCCGGCCAGCCTGAAGTGCACAATCGACTCCGCCGGTATGTCGATATCACGGTTGCCCGTCAAACCCGCAACCGCGGTTCCAGCGCCGCCACCCGCGAGTCCGCCTATCAAGAGCCCTGTGCCGCCGCTGGCCAATCCACCTACCAGCATGCCGAGCCCCGTACCGCCGCCAATCATGGCTGCCGAACGTCTGCCTTTACCCTTCTTGCTGCGCATCAGATCCCGCGTCTCCAAGGGATACTGTGTCCCATTCAGCGTCAGCGAAGTCAACCGCAACTCAAGCAACGATCTGCCTTTAAAGTGTCCGCGCCGGTGCGACACATCCACCACTCCAGCTACCAGAGTACCCTTCGGAAGCAACACGCCATTGTCGCTGCCAAGGACAGGATCAACGATTTCACCAGTAAATGTGTCTCCACTCCGGCTGGCCTTTACGCTAATGCGTTGGTCGATCCGGATTGTCAGAGGGGTGCCCGCCGGGATGCTTACGTTAACCGGAACCGGCACAGCTGAAACCTTCGGCTCCGCGGGCGCTGGAACTGGCGCTCCTGCTACTGGAGGCGTCGTCGTGGTCGTAACTGCCGCAACCTTCTGTCCGGTTGCCGGAGGCTGCACTACTGTCGTCGTAGTGGCCCCATTCTTGTCTACTGAAACTATCTGCTGTGCCTGTCCGGTTGCAGCCGCTTGTTTCTTGGCCTGATCCAGCGCTTCATCCTGTTTGGACTTGCATCCGGAAAGGAAAGTCGCTACAAGCACTAACATCAGAACCGGCATTCTGCCGGTACGAGCCAATGAGCGCAAATCAAGCATGTAAATCCCCTCTTACGTGTATTTTGATGCCAGTTGCAGCCGGTATTGCCCGGCGCCTCTGTGGTTAGATGCAATAAATATCTGTTGCAGCGCAAACCACTACTGCTGTTTCTTGCCGGGTTCGGTCTCCGTGGCCGCGCATTCCAGTTCCACTTGAATGCGAGTCTCGTGTTCGATCGCGGCTTCCTGGTTTGCATCGTGCACAACATCCTTCGCCTTACCCCAGGCATTCTCAACCTTGCCCTTTACTTGTTGAACCATGCCTTCCACCTCCAACTGGATATTGCCTGTCAACTCGCCGGCCTTGCGTTTTGTGTTTCCTGCCACTTCGTCGATTGTGCCCTTGACGCGGTCCTTATTCATAGGTCCACCTCCGTGGATTCAACTTTGGAAACCTGGCTTGGGACATTTAAGTACTCAATTGCCTCAAGCCGAGGTGAAGCTGCTTGGCGGTCGTTCAAACGGCGACTTTGCGGCTCAATTCAGATAGAGGACGCAGACCAAAAAAGTCGGCAGTTAAACCGTCTGGATCGGCTAATGATGTTAGCGTTTCGCTTTGCCGTCGTGGCTTTGATACGGTACCTCGACGGCTTTCAGCGTAGCGGCCAGAATCATTGCCGTCTGAGCAGTTTGGACCACTCCAGACGGAAGGCCGCCTGCGCACCCGACTCGCCGAATGAGCGTTTTTGCTCAGACGCCGCAATCGAACCCCGCTAACGTGAGAGCTACCTTGTGCGCCTTAGTGCGCGTAAAGCTTGTGACGCTGCGCATGGGTAGAAAAAGGTGAAATGCATGAAGAAAATTATGACACTTGTAGCAGTACTCAGTCTGACGAGCTTTGGTTGGGCGGCATCCGATCGCGAAGCAACAACCGATCGGCTCGATCATGCAGGCGCAGTGCTCCATGAGATCATGGCGGCGCCCGATAAGGGGATTCCGGAAGAAGTTCTCGAACACGCAAGGTGTGTTGCCATTGTGCCCCACATGCTCAAGGGTGGCTTCGTGATTGGCGCGGAAAATGGCAGAGGCGTTGCCACCTGCCGCACCGCCACCGGATGGAGTGCGCCAGCGTTCTTCGCCATCACCGGCGGAAGCTGGGGCTTGCAGATCGGCATTGAAGGCGTTGACCTGGTCATGATTATCCAGAATGACAAGGGAATGCAGAGGCTGCTCTCCAGCCAATTTCAACTCGGAGCGGATGCCTCTGCGGCAGCCGGACCGGTTGGACGCCATGCCTCTGCCAATACCGATTGGAAGCTCGAAACCGAGATTCTGACCTACTCGCGCGCCAAGGGCGCCTTTGCCGGACTCACTCTGACCGGCGCTTCCATTCGCCGTGACGATGACTCTACCGAGGCCATCTACGGACATGACATCACGACTCGCCGCATTCTGCAGGGCGACATAGCCGTGCCGGTAGCCGCGCACGCATTCCTCGACGCTGTCAGGGACGCAAAGGCGCAGGCGAGCGCCACCAACTAGCTGTCCAACCAAAATCCATGCTTGCGGGCTCTCTGGAAAGAACTTCGATTCCAGGGAGCCCGCGGCGTATAGGAAATAAAAAGTCAGAGCAACAGCACGCTGTAACGGTATAAAAAAGACGCCCTCACGCACATCCGCTATCTGGATTCCTGCCGGGCAAGGAGAGAAAAGCGCGCTCGAATCCGCTGATCGATTTCTCGATCCTCTCCAACGGGATCGTCAGCGACAGGCGAAGGTAGCCGGAACGGCCAAAGCCAACGCCCGGGACGGCAAGCACGCCTTCCTCCGCCAGCCGTTTGCAGAACGCAATGTCATCGGGAATGGGCGTCTTGAGAAATACGTAGAAGGCGCCTTCGGGACGCCTCACATCGTATCCGATGGCTTCCAGCGCATCGCAAAGCACATTCCGCTTGTGCTCATACGGTGCCGTATCGATTGTCACTTCCAGCGATTCCAGCATCACCCACTGCCAGATCGCAGGCGCGTTGATGAATCCCAGGATACGATTGCTGAAGGCGCAGGCACCGCGCAAAGCCGCGGCATCCGCCAGTTGCGGAGACAGCGCCAGATAGCCGATGCGCTCGCCCGTCAGGCCCTGCGACTTTGACCATGAATTGCAGATCGCCGTATTGGCGATGAACGACGCCACCTCGGGCTGCCGCTGCCCGTCATACACTAAGGACTTATACGGCTCGTCGCTGATCACTGTAATGGGCTGCCCGACGCGCGCCAGCATCGCCTGCAAATCACGCAGTACGCTCTCCGGGTAAACACGGCCGGTGGGGTTATTCGGCGTATTGAGAAGGATGGCGCGCGTGCGCGAGGTAATCGCCGCCTCGATGCGCTCCACATCGGGCAGAAACGAAGCGTCAGTTTCTACCGGAACCATGCGGCCGCCGTGGTTGGAGATGTAGAACTGATACTCGGGAAAGAAGGGCATCAAAACGATGACTTCGTCCCCCGGATCGAGAATCGACTTCAAGATCACATTGCAGGCGCCGGCAGACCCCACCGTCATAAAGACGTCCTCGGCGGTAAAGCCCAGACCGGTTTCTCTTGATAGCTTTCTGGCAACGGCCGCGCGAACTTCCGAGTAGCCCGGATTCGGCATATAGCCATGCGAGCCTGCGCGGTTACTGGCCACCACGCGCCGTAACGCATCCATGACCGCGGCGGGCGGCTCCACATCCGGATTGCCGAGCGAAAAATCAAAAACCGCATCGGCTCCGCGCTCGCGCTTCATCCGCACGCCTTCCTCAAACATGCGGCGAATCCACGACGCGTTCTCGAGTTGTCCGGCGATGGTCTTTGAAACGGGCATAGTCGCGGGCCTTAGTCTTTCAGGAGCTCATCGCTCGTCAGCAGGTTGATGCCTGCCGCTTGCAATCGCGCAATGGCTTCATCCGGATCGGCGAAGCGAAAGATCAGGATGGCCTTCCCCGCGCGAACATCGGGAAAGGCATACATGTACTCGATATTGATGCCGGTTTGGTCCAGCGCGCCCAGAACATCGGCAAGTCCGCCGGGATGGTCGATGACCTCGACGGCCAGAACCTCCGTGACTTTGACGACAAATTCATGATCTTCCAGAGTTTTAGCCGCCTTCTGCCAATCCGAAACAATCATCCGCACAATGCCATATTGCTCGGTGTCTGCCAGGTACAAGGCGCGAATATCAATGCCTTCCTTCTCAAGAAGGCGGATAGGGGCGGCGATGTGCCCCGGTTTGTTTTCGGCAAACAGCGATATCTGATGAATCTTCATGATGTCCGCCTGTCGATGACACGTCTTGCTTTGCCTTCGCTGCGCTCCAGAGAATGCGCCTCGACCAGTGCAACCCGAACGCGGATTCCCAGCACGCGATCGAGGGAGTTTTGCAGCTTTGCGTGCAACTCCTGCAGCGCTCCCACCTTGTCGTTGAACATCTGCGGCGTTACCTCGACCTGCACTTCCATCTGGTCCAACCCCTGCACGCGCGTAAGCAGGATCTGGTAATGCGGAAGCGTTCCCTCGTTCTGCAGCAGCGCGGTCTCGATCTGCGAGGGAAACACGTTGACGCCGCGAATAATCATCATATCGTCGCTGCGCCGGCCGATGCGGCCAATCCGCCGCATTGAACGCCCGCATGCGCACTTGCCCGGCAAAATCATGGTGATGTCGTGGGTGCGGTAGCGGATCATCGGCATCGCCTGCTTGCTCAAGGTAGTCAGCACCAGCTCGCCCTCGGTCCCATCTGGCAGAGGCGCGCCAGTATCCGGATCCACAATCTCCGGATAAAAGTGATCTTCAAAAATGTGCAATCCATCGTGCCGGCGGCATTCGCAGCCGACACCCGGGCCAATAATCTCCGAGAGCCCGAAGATATCGAATGCCTCGATGCTGCTCCCGTCTTCGATGTGCCTGCGCATCGATTCGGTCCACGGTTCCGCGCCAAAAACTCCCGCCCTGAGCGGCAGGTCCTTCATATCCACGCCGAGTTCGGCGGCACGGTCAATCAAGTGCAAAAAATACGTCGGCGTGCAGCACATCGCCGTCACACCGAAATCCTTCATCAGCATGATCTGCCGGTCAGCGTGGCCGCCGGATGTCGGAACGACCGTGGCCCCCAGCGCTTCGGCGCCATAGTGCGCGCCCAGTCCCCCGGTGAAGAGGCCATACCCATAGGCGACCTGAATAATATCTCCACGATGCAAACCGCAGCCGGCCAAACAGCGAACCAGCACCGAACTCCACACGGCTATATCTTCCTGCGTGTACGCAACAACGATGGGTTTGCCCGTGGTTCCGCTCGATGCGTGGAGACGAACAACGTCCTTCATAGGACTGGCAAAGAGACCGAAGGGATAGTTGTCGCGCAAATCGCTTTTTTGCGTGAAGGGAAGAGAGGCAATGTCCGCGAGCGAACGAATGTCGTCGGGCAGGAGGCCGCGCTCTTCCATGCGGGAGCGGAAGAGCGCGACCTGCTGCCAGGAACGCGCGACCACGGATTGCAGACGCTGCAACTGCAATGCGCGCAGTTCCGGAGTCGGAGTGAAATCCGGCGTACTTGCGGGATGGCAGTCGGCAGCGCAAGTTTCAAGAATTGAATTCAATTTTCCTTCTCACTGGCCCGCCCGATAGAAAACGACCGGAGATTCGTGTCCTTGAGCTTCGCGGGCAGGTTGCGCGCGATGGCCGCGGTCCAGGCTTCAACGGAAAACGGCAAGTAACGGCTGAGGACGCCAAGCAGAGCCACATTGATGCTTTTCTTGCTGGTGATGCTGGATTCATCGATCTGTGAGGGATCGATGAGGATTCCGCCGTGGGCGAGAGCCGCGCGATTTACGTCGACCTGGTCGGGAGCGATGACGACGAGAAAATCTCCTTCGCCCTCGGGGACCATGGGGCTGAAGACGCGCTCGCCAAAGCGCACATCGCTGGCAACCGAGCCGCCGCGCTGGCTCATGCCATGGACTTCGCTCTTCTTCACGTCGAGGCCCGCGTGGAAGGCAACGTCGGCCAGAATGTCGGAGGCCTTCAACACGCCCTGGCCGCCGAGTCCTGCAATGATCACGTTAGTTGGTTTGCTGCTCATCGCACCTCTCGTACTCGCGGATCGCACCGGCGACCAGCAAGCAGTTCCGGCGGGCAATCACCACGGAAAGCTCCTGCGTATCCAGGCAGGTTTGAATCAGTTCCTTGAACTCCTCAGGCTTCTGCGTGGGGTCGATCACGTGAACATTGCGCACGCCCAGTGACCGCGCAAGATCCTCGATGACCACCTTGCCTGTTTTGGTATGAGCCAGTGTGCGCCCGGTCCCTGGATGCTCCTGCATGCCCGTCATCGCTGTAGTCCCGTTGTCCAGAATCACCAGCACATGACCTGTAGAAGGCGGGTTGTAGATCATCTCCACCAAGCCCGTCATGCCGCTATGCACAAACGTGCTGTCGCCGATCACGCTCACCACGCGTTTCGCTTCCTCGGGAGGCAGCGAGTGGCGCAAACCCAGCCCCACGCCTATCGATGCGCCCATGCACACCAGTGTGTCCATGGCTTCGAAGGGCGGCAGAACCCCCAGCGAATAGCAGCCGATATCGCCTGCGACAATGCAGCCTAACTCTTTCAAAATCGTGTAAGCGCTGCGATGCGGACAGCCAGGGCAGAGCGCCGGCGGCTTGCCGGGCATGCGTTTTGGTTCCGGCGAACAGTCGCCCTTCAGAATGCGGCGCACGCGGCTGGTGCTCAGTTCGCCGAAACGGAAGATCTCAGCCGCACCCTCGACCGCAATGCCCGCGGTGCGCGCGCTCTCCACCAGATACGGATCGCCTTCTTCAATCACCACGCAGCGCTCAACGCTTGCGGCAAAGGCGCGCATGCGCTCCAGTGGAAGAGGATACGTCATGCCCAGCTTCAGCACGCTGGCTTCCGGCGCTGATTCGCGCACATATTGGAAGGCTACGCCCGAAGTAATGATTCCCAGCGTAGTCGAGCCATTTACAACTTCGTTCGGCCCTGCCTCGTTGTTCCACGCAGCGATCTCCGCTAGCGTTTTGCGCAGCCGCAAATGTGCCGGACGAGCATACGCTGGAATCATGACACGTGAGCTGAAATCGTGCTCGAAATGCGCCGCGCGTGTCTTGGGAATATCGACCGCACCGCGCCGCACAATGGTCTTTGAATGACACACCCGCGTCGTCATGCGCAGCAGAACTGGCACTTGCCAGCGCTCTGAAATCTCAATGGCGCGCACCGTAAATTCGTAGGCTTCCTGCGAGTCCGAGGGCTCAAGCATGGTGACGCCCGCTGCCAGCGCATAGCGCCGATTGTCCTGCTCGTTCTGGCTCGAAGCCATTCCAGGATCGTCGGCCGAGACAATCACCAGCGCCCCGTCCAGCCGCGTATACGCTGCGGTGAATAGCGGGTCCGCTGCCACATTCAGCCCCACGTGCTTCATGGTCACCAGCGCTCGGGCGCCGGCAAAAGCCACGCCGACTCCCACTTCCAGCGCCACTTTCTCGTTGGGCGACCACTGCGCTTTTCCGCCGAGCTTTTCAAAGGTTTCCAGAATCTCCGTCGAGGGAGTCCCCGGATAACCCGTTCCGAGTGTTATCCCGGAATCAAAGGCGGCCATGGCAACCGCCTCGTCACCGCTCAGCAGCGACAAGGCATTCTGCTGCTCTAGACAATTCACGCTTAATCCCTGTGTGATTTGAATTGTCCCTAGTTTACACAAGTAGAGCGCCCTGAAAAGGCGCGGATCGTTTGAATTCCCTATTTGATTCACGAGTCTTGAAGGCTCTATGACGGTGGACGGAGTCTCTTTCAAACACCTTTCTGGACCCGATTCCCAGCTTTCAAGGAATAACATCTCCTTCAGGATTGGCGAATAAGCACGCCGGTTGTTTCCGTCGTGCTCATTCGCAGGGAGCGGGCGATCAGACTTGGTTGATAGCCAAATTCCATGGCGGCTTCCCTAACACGCTTCCGAGTTACCTCAGAGATGGAACGGCCTGGAACGTCATTCAGGACGCAAGAAATGGTGGCCGTGCTCAGATCAAGCTACTCGGCCAGCATCGTGAGGCAGACTCTTTGGTCGTCTCCAGTCGAAGCTCGCTTTCTGGAAGCTATGCTATTTTCCGATGCAGAAGGTGGAGAAGATCAGGTTCAGGATGTCGTCGGAGGTTGTTTGTCCGGTCAGGGAGTCCAAAGCCCACAGGGCGCGGTAGAGGTCGAGCAGGATCATCTCATGTGGGATAGAGTTGGCGTTGGCCTGCGTGGCGTCGGCGAGCGCCGACAGCGCGGTTGCAATGGCCTGATGGTGGCGGAGGCTGGTCAACATGCCAGGTTCAGATGCGGCGCCGCCGGTGGCAAGAGCGAGAATCCGCTCGCGCAATGCGGGGATGCCTTCGCCGGTAAGCGCCGAGGTCGGGAGCGCTGAGATGCCAGCGATTTCACTGGCGGCTATGGCGATTTCATTCAGGTCGCTCTTGTTGATGGCGACCAGCGCGGGACGGCCCTGAACGGCTTCGAGCAACTGATCCTCTTCGTCGTTGAGCGGCTGCGTGGCGTCGAGAACCAACAGAACAAGAGCGGCGTCGGCCAGAGCTTCTCGGCTGCGGCGAATGCCAAGTTGCTCGGCCTCCTCAAGGCTCTCGCGCAGGCCGGCCGTGTCCACCAGCTCGAGCGGAATGCCATCGAGCGAGATGCGTTCGGTGACGGTGTCGCGAGTGGTGCCGGGGGTTGCCGTCACAATGGCGCGGTCGCGCTCTACAAGGCGATTGAAGAGCGAGCTCTTGCCAACATTGGGTCGGCCCACAATGGCCAGCGTAAGCCCGTCGTGCACAATACGGCCACGCGCAAAGGATGCTTCAAGCGCTCTGAGAGGCGGTGTGAGCGCATCGATGCGCAGGGCGATCTCTGCTTGCGGCGCCACGTCCACGTCGTCTTCGGCAAAGTCGATTCCGGCTTCGAGCAATGCGATAAGTTCGACCAGCGACTGCTTGACGGGAGCCACGCGGCGGCTGAGCGCGCCGCCCATCTGGCTTGCGGCCAGGCGCGCCTGTGTGAGCGTTTGCGCTTCGATCAGATCGCGGACGGCTTCGGCTTGCGTGAGGTCAAGGCGGCCGGCGAGAAAGGCTCGCTGCGTAAATTCGCCAGGCTCGGCCAATCGCGCACCCTTGTCGAGCGCGCGGCGTAGCAGCAGATCCAGCACAACAGGCGATCCGTGCGCGGCAATCTCGACGACGTCTTCTGCGGTGTAGGAGTTGGGGGCCGCAAAAAAGGTGACGAGCGCTTCGTCGATACGAGTGGCCTCATCGTCGGCGGCATCGAGTACATCGGCCAGCCGCGTGCGGCCGTGTTCCAGCGGTTTGCGGAGGTAGACCAACTGCACCGCGATGGAAGCGGCCTGCGGACCGCTCAGGCGCACGATGCCGATACCACCGCGGCCGGGAGGCGTGGAGATGGCGGCAATGGTGTCGATGTTTGCTTGCGGAATTGCGTCTGCTTCGGGCATGTTCTGGAAATAGTGTAGAAGCTCGCGGCTCCATGGCGCTGCATGGAATTCCCACAGCGGCAGGTTTTCCGGTTACACCCTGACAAGGCTATAATCCTCTGCGATACGGCCTTGGCATCCACTGCCGTAACGAACGATCGCGTTGTCAAGGTTCGACTCACTTGAAAGCTAAGTTGCGGCAAGGCCTGCGCATTCCGAGAGCAAGATGGAAATGGAGAGCATTCTATATGCTGTCCATTGCCGTGTTTGTGATGTCTACGGCTGGTACCTTGGCGCAAACGCCAACAGAGGGCACTTGGCGGGGCGTGCTGCGCAACGCTGGCGGCGCACCTGTTTCGGGGGCGAAGATTCGGCTGGCGGGCAAGGGCGCAGCGGCCGAAGCGGCGACCAGCGCAGATGGCGCCTTCCGGCTGGCTCCTCTCTCAGCCGGCCAGTACCGGCTCACAGTTCAGGCGCAAGGGCGCAAGGTGAATTATGCGCAGCCGATCGATGTTGAGCCAGCCGCGCCACCCGTTGCGCTGACTCTCTCAGAGCGCGGAGAACTCACGGTTACCGAACTTCAAGGGCAAGCGGCGACGGGAGGCGAGGAGCTTTCAAGCCAGGCCGTGAGCGAGCTGCCTTTGAACAAGCGGGACTTCGGCACCCTGCTGCTGCTTGCCGCCGGCACGATGACGGATGCCAACGGCGCCACCAACTTCACAGCGCAGTTTGCCATCAACGGACAGCGCGGCGTTGAAGCGGTGTTTGCGATGGACGGGGCGGACATTAGCGATCCGGAGATGGGCGGGGCGACGTTCTCCAATTTCAACGTCGACGCGGTGCAGGAGATCGACTCCAGCTCGGGCTGGATGCCAGCGGAGATCGGGCGTGGGGCGGCGGGGTTCACCAACATCGTCACCCGGTCGGGGGCGAGCGGCTTTCATGGCTCGTTCTTCGAGTTTGTGCGCAACTCGGCTTTTGACGCGCGCAATTATTTTGACCACGCTACCTTGGCCTATCCGGGGCGGATTCCTCCCTTTCGGCGTAACGAGTTCGGCTTTACGAATGGCGGCCCGGTCTTTGTTCCACACCTCTACGACGGCCGCAGCCGGACCTTCTACTTTGTGCAGTACCAGGGCTTCCGGCAGGTGCTGGGAACTACGCAGGTGATGCCGCTTCCCAGTACGACCGAGCGCGCCGGGCAGGATACGCTGACGTATCCGGATGGCTCGACCGATACTCTGACGGTGCCGGTCGATCCCGGGATTGCAGCGGTGCTGGCGCGGTATCCGCTGCCAAACGATCCGTCCGGTCCGTTCCAGCAGCACACCTATGCCACGGCGTCGAAAGTTGTGACAAACGCAGACCAGTTTTCACTGCGCATCGACCATCGGTTCTCAGCCAAGGACCAGTTCTTTGCGCGCTTCAACTTCGACAATCTAAGCGGCCCGACCACCAATCCCGACCAGACGGCGATCGATCCATCGTTTGCCGTGGAATATATCGACCGCGAGCGCAATGTGGTGGGCACCTACACGCGCACTGTTTCGCCGCGCCTGGTGCTCGAGTCCTCGCTGAGCATCACGCGCTCGACGCCCGGATTTCCGGCGGCCAATCGCACCGACCCGGCGGTCAAGTTCAACGACGGCCTGTTTGAAGCCTTCAACTCCGCGGCGGGAACGGTGATGCAGGCCTACGGCAATCTGTTTCAACTACGGCAGAATGCTGTTTTCACCACCGCGCGGCATAGCTTCAAGGCGGGCGCGGAGATACGGGCAAACCGTGACACGACTTATTTTGGAATAAGCCCCAACGGCGAATACAGTTTTGGGGGCGGGGCGGCGTATTCCAGCAAATCAATCAAGTCGGCGAGTGGAAAGCACGACATCAGTCCCGGCGGTCTCTTTCCGGATACGCTTTCAAGTTTTCTTGCGGGCAATCCTTTCGCGTACTCGGTGTCGGTAGCGCCGGCGTATTTTTCCAACGGCGATCACATAGGCCCTGCGGCCGCCAGCCGCAACGACGTGAATGTCTATGTGCAAGACACGTGGAAGGTTTCAAGCCGCCTGACGTTGGACTACGGCGTGCGCTGGGAACTTTACACGCCGATCAGCGAGCGCGCCCATCGCACCGCCAGCTTCCTCTACGAGAACGGCACGCAGCAGTATGTTGTGAACCCGCAGCCGGGTTACCGTACAAATTGGAAGGGATGGGGTCCGCGTATCCAGGCGGCGTGGCAGGTCCGGGATAACCTGCGGGTACATGCCGGCGGCGCAGTTACGGTGATTCCGCCGAATATCTGGCAGGACAATTTTCTCACGGGTTCGACGCCCTTCGCGGTGATGCCGCGGTTGTTGTCCGCGTCGAATGCGCCCATCAGCTATGGATTTCAAATCGCGCCATCGCAGTTGCCGCGCGTGTATACAACGGCGGGCGCGGACATGTTTCCCACCGGGCACACCAGCACGGTAGCGCCGAACACGGCAATGGACGTGGATCGCTACGAGCAGGACGTTGCGGCGCTCACGCCGGGGCATGTGGTGAGCGATCTGATTCTGAGCGGCGTGGATTCGAAATTCGGCAACGCGACACTTTACACGTGGACGGCGGGCGTGGAGCGAAAACTAGGCAACCTGACGGCGAATGGCAACTATGTGGGCACGGTCGCGGTGAAGTTGCCACGAACCAGCTTTCCGAATGCCTACTCCGGGGCCGACCCAGGATTCGCGCCGTATACGAGGTTCGACAGCGCGGGCAACGTGATTGGCGGCTTCGGATCGGAGAATGAGATCACGGGAACCGCGCACTCCAACTACCACGCGCTGCAGACATCGCTCTCCGGCACCATCGGGCACGGCGGCCCGGGCATCCAGGCGAGTTACACATGGGGTAAGTCGATTGACGACACCAGTCAGGTCATCGGCGGCACCGGTTCCACAGGCGCAGTGGTGCAGGGGTTTCCGCAGAATCCCTTCGACACGCATCCCGAGCGGGGTCCGTCGTCGTTCGACGTGGCTCACGGATTTGGCCTGAGCGTGGCCCAGGACCTGCATCTGGAGAGCGTGAAGCAGCTTAGACCTGTCAGCAGGAAAGTCACGGATGGCTGGGAGTTGCTGAGTATTTCAAGCATCAGCTCAGGCTCGCCATTCACTATTTTCTCGGGGATCCAGCAGACCGGCGCGGGCTCGAGCGGAGTTGATCGGCCAGACCAAATTGCGCAGCCGCATTTGTCGACGGCGCGCAAAGTGCGGGCGGATTATTTTGGCCAGGGGGCGAATAACGCCACGGCGTTCTTTTCCATTCCCATTCATGTGGCCGGCGGCACCGGGCCCAACCAGGGGCGCTTTGGAACGCTGGGGCGCAATACGTTTCGCGGGCCGGCCTATTACAACTTCGATTTTGCGCTCATCAAAGACACACCGTTCGGCCGGCGCAGAAGCGGCGCCGAACGGGCGGATCTGCAATTCCGCAGCGAGTTTTTCAACCTGTTCAACATTGTGAACATGGGCCTTCCCGCAAACATACTGAACGGTTCCGGCTTTGGAGAGATCAGCAGAACCGCGGGCAGTTCGCGCCAGATTCAGCTCTCGCTGAAATTGATCTATTGATTGCGGGAGCATGCGCATGCGCAGGCTTGCCGCCCAGGAGTGCGCCTGCTATAAAGGTTCGGAAAAACGGAGCGGCCCAGTCCGCGCTCTGAGGAAAACAAAATGCGAATGAATCGATATGGAAAGATGGGCCGCATGCTTGTGGTCTTCATTGCCCTTGCTGCTTGGGCTCTTTCATCACACGCGCAGCAGACAGCCACAAAACCGGTGAATCCGCAGGCAGCGATTCGGCACTCGCTGGATATGACGCCGGTCAAGCCGGAGTCGGTTGGGTTCTCGTCCGAGCGGCTGGAGCGGCTGCATGCGCTGATGCAGCAGACCGTGGACCAAAAGCAGATTGCGGGCATGGTCACCATCCTCGCGCGCCACGGCAAGGTTGTGGATTACCGCGCCTACGGCCAGCGCGACATGGCCAGCGGCACAGCAATGACCAAAGACACCATCTTCCGCGACTACTCGATGACCAAGCCCATCACCGGCGTGGCCATGATGATCCTCTACGAAGAGGGCAAGTGGCTACCGTCGGACCCGATCTCGAAATACATTCCAGAGTTCGCTCACCTGAAGGTCTTCAAGGGCGTGGACGCAGACGGCAAGATGATTCTGGTTGACCCGGACCACGAGCCCACCATGCGCGAGTTGATGACGCACACGGCGGGCTTCACCTACGGAATCTTCGGCAAGACCCCTGTCGATGCGATGTACCGCGACCAGCACGTGATGGCATCAAAGAATCTGCAGGAGATGATCGATAAGCTGGCGAATATCCCGCTGCTTTATCAGCCGGGGAAGGCCTGGGTCTACAGCGTATCGATGGATATACAGGGTTATATTGTCGAAAAGCTGTCTGGCCAATCGCTGCCCGACTTCATGCGCACCCACATCTACGCGCCGCTTGGCATGAGAGACGCGGGGTTCTACGTGCCCGCGGAAAAACGCAATCGTTTTGCAACGCTCTATGAAACGAATCAGCAGGGCGAGTTGGTTCCCACCGTGATTGGAAACGGCGGAATGAGCGATGACCTCACGCCACCCTCAATGCCTTCGGGCGGCGGCGGCATGGTATCGACCGCGGAAGACTATTACCGCTTCGCGCAGATGCTTGGTAACAGAGGCGTATTGAATGGCGTGCGCGTTCTGTCCCCAGCCACGGTGAAGCTGATGACCGCAAATCATGTACCCCAGAGCCTGCTGACAGGCGAATACGGTATCGGTCTCCAGACTCTTCGGCCGGGCTTTGGTTACGGCTACAACTGCGCCGTCGTCTTCGATCCGCCGGAGGCCAACCTGCCGGAGGGCAAAGGCACCTTCTTCTGGGATGGGCTCGCCGGAACCTGGTTCTGGGTCGATCCGGCCAACGACATTGTGTTTGTGGGGATGATTCAGCGGATTCAGCACGGCGTCGCCCCCAACGTCGAGTACCTGAGCCGCTCACTGGTTTACCAGGCGCTGGTGGATCCGTCGAAGTGAGCATGAGCTGAGGCGCCCAGTGGTTTACTTCAGCAGGTCGAGCGCCATCGCTGTCGTTGCAGTCACGCCGGTGGGGATGGCCGCGGCAAATACGGGCGCAAACAAGGCCGAATGTGGGCTGGGCAGCGGCTTGCCCGTTTTGCGGCTCTCTGCGAGCTTGTCCGGATCGGCCGCGCCCAGCCAGTACATCGCCGCGGGAATCTTGCCTTCAAGTGAGAACAGGCCCACGTCTTCGCTTGCCATTATGGCATTTGCTTCCAGAACTCGATCTTTGCCCAACACAGCGGAAGCAGAAGCGCGCAGACGCTCGGCCAGGGCCGGGTCGTTGATCGTGGCAGGCGCGCTTTCGCCCAGTGTCACAGTCGGCATGCGGTCGGCGGGAATGCCGTAGGCCTCAGCTAGCCCCTGCGCAGTGCGGCGGACGGCGGCGATTATCGCATCGCGCACTGCCGGTGAGTAGGCGCGCAGCGTGAGGCCCATCGTTACCTCATCGGGAATAATGTTGTTCTTCGTGCCGCCGTGAATGGTGCCTACGGTGAGCACGGCCGGCTGCTGCGGATCGATCTGGCGGCTGACGATAGTCTGCGCCACCAGCACAAACTCGGCGGCCAGCACGATAGGGTCCTTGCCGGCCTGGGGCGCAGAGCCATGTCCGCCAATGCCGCGCACGGTCACAATGATCGTGTTGGAGCTGGCCAGCAGCGGACCGCCTTTGACACTGATGGAGCCTGCCGGCACATCGTTCGAATCGTGCTCGGCGAGCACAAAGTCAGGCTGGCCGAAACGCTGGTAAAGATTGTCCGCGAGCATGGCCGAAGCACCCTGAATTACTTCCTCGGCGGGCTGGCCAATCAGCATCAGGGTTCCATGCCATTGGGCTTTGCGCGCGGCCATCTCATGCGCCGTGCCTATCAGCACTGTCATATGGAGATCGTGGCCGCAGGCATGCATCACGCCCACCTGCTGCCCTTGCGTGTTGACGGTCTTCACCGTGCTGGCGTAGTCCAGTCCGGTCTTCTCTTCCACGGGCAGCGCATCCATATCGGTGCGGATCAGCAGTCTAGGTCCGGCGCCGTTTTCAAGCACGGCCACTACGCCAAAAGCCTGCGTTCCGTCTTCGTATTTACCCACGTGTTCGGTGACCGTGTAACCCAGTTTGCGCAGTTCGCCCGCAACAAAGGCCGAGGTCTGCTCCTCGTGGCGCGAGAGCTCAGGGGTGCGGTGCAGATGCTTGTATGTCTCCGTTAGAGCCGGCACCTGGTTTGCGACCGAGCCGGCAAGATCGGCAGGGGGCACGGAAGTTTGCGCAGACAGAGGCAACGTGGCGGCGAGAACGGCAACACACAAGACACGCAAGCACATGCGGAAGAATCCTCCTGAGGAAAAAGCGAAGACGGCTTATGCGCCAGCCTACCACAGAGAGGCGTTGCAAACTCGTCCCCGCGTACCGTGAACAAGCTGACAAACCGTCCGTGGCGTTGCATACTCCCGACCGGGCCAAATGCTACACTCCGGCAAAAGGAAAGAGTGTATGAAAGCAAGTGCGATCGAGTTTCGTCTTCGGATGGTGATCATGATTTCCATTGTATTTTTGGGCTTCTGGTCGCCGTGGATCGGATTGTTTGGGTGGGGCTCGCGTCGCCCGCTGCTCGAGTGGTTGCCACTTGAATTAAGCCGGATGGGCCTGTTGAGCTTTACCGTCGCCGCACCTATGGTGATTGTTCTAGGCGCATTGCTCGCCGCGATCGGCGCGGTTCTCCGTGTGTGGGGCGCCGCGTACCTGGGATACGGCACAGTGCACCATGGGCAGATGCAGGCGGGCCTGGTAATGGCGGACGGTCCCTATCGCTACGTGCGCAATCCGCTCTACATTGGCGGATGGTTCATGATGGTCGCCATAGATTTCCTGATGCCGCCGACCGGCGCGCTTTTCTCAACGATTCTGCTCACGGTGTTCTTCTTGCGGCTGATTTTGGGCGAGGAGGCGTTTCTCACTGTGCAACTGGGCGAGCCCTACCGCCAATATCTCGGTGCGGTGCCGCGGCTGTTTCCACGCCTGCGCGGTGCACTGCAGGCCGCCGGACACAAGCCGCACTGGACGATCGCTTTTCTTACCGAGCTGAACCCGATCGGCATCTTCATCGCCCTGGCGTTTTTCTCATGGAGCTATGACCTGATGCTGATGCTCAAAGTGATTCTTATCAGCTTTGGCGCGTCGATGGTGGTGCGGGCGCTGATGCCGCGAGTCAAGCCGGAGACGAGCGAGGCGTAGTAGATTTGCCCTTGCCCGCAAGAACAAAGGGGAGAAGCCGATGGCTTCTCCCCTGGTGTCCGCAGTCCGAAAAACTACTTCTTGGGTGGGGCAATGACGTCCTTGGCGGCCTTGGCCACGCGGAACTTGACGACGGTCTTGGCCTTGATCTTGATGGCCGCGCCGGTCTGGGGGTTGCGGCCGATGCGCGCCTTGCGGTCTGCCTTTACGAGGCGGCCGATGCCGGGGATGACGAAAACGCCGTTCTTCTTGGTTTCCTTGACGGCGGTCTCCGCCAGCAGATCCAGGAAGGCAGCGACTTGCTTGTTGGTGAGTTCGAGTTTCTCGGCGAGAAGCCGTGTAAGAGCGGTCTTGGTCAATCCAGTTGCCATGAAATGTTCTCCTTCTTGGCGAGCCCTTGGGCTGCCTGTGTTGCCGGGCTTCCGCCGCGAAATGCGTACCGCATGAAGGTTGCGCGACCAGGGCTGCGCGTGCACGAAACCCCTTTATTCATGCGGCTTCGAAGAACCCGCCGATGGTTACAATGCGGCTTTGGGGTGGGCAAAGTCAAGGCCAAACGCCCGATTTCCACAATTTTCTTGGGGTTTTCTTCGGTTTTTGCCTGTTTTTAGCGTATTTTCCCGATTTTTAGCGATATTTTACCCGAAGATTGAGTGCACGGCACTCTCTGCGCATCCATGTGCGCAACCGTCACAGAAGCCCTTTATCTCAGCCCGAAAAGCACTTTTCTCTTTGGCGCCAGTGCTGCGGCGATGGGCGTGTTCAGTGCATCCACGACCGGTGCCGCGATCTTGAAATAGCGGATAAGGGTGGCGCCGATGTTTGGTTTCAGGGCCTCGGCTGCGGGCAGCGTGGCGGCCAGCCCCCACTGACGGCAGCGGATCAGGTCCATGCCCGGATGTTCGCAGGGAAAGCCCTTGGGTGGGCGAATCAGCGCGTTGCCCTCAAATTCCGTGAAAGTCTTGCGGACGGCGGCCTTTTGGAGGAGTTTCTTGAACTCGGCATGGTGATCGAGCATCCAGTGGCGAATCGCGGCCAGTTGTTCCTTCTCTGGCATGTAGGCTCCGGCGGCAATGATCACTTCCTTGGCGTCGATCTGGAAGTAGTAGCCTGCGCCGGAGGTCTTATCCATCCCCTGGTGCGACCACCATGCGGCCACGTGCGTTTTGTAGGGCAGTTTGTTGTTGCTGAAGCGCGTGTCGCGATAGATGCGGAAAAGGGACTTCTCGGCGGGCCGCACAAACGCGGGCGCAAAGTCCACCATCGCGTCGGTGACCTTGCGAATGATGGCCAGCATTGGTTCTTTGAGCTCGGCTTCAAAGACGGCCTTGCGCGGCGTGAACCACTCGCGGTCGTTGTGGCGGGTGAGATTGCGGAGGAAGGTTAGGCCTTCGGGACGAAGATAGGCTGGGGAAGCTGGAACGGATTTTTGGATGCGAGGCATGACAGACCCAGTCTATCGAATCACCTTCAGCGCGCCGCGGAAAAGCTCGTCGAAGTCTTTGGCGAGAGCTTCGTTTTTCGCGATAGCCTGTTCAATGGCTTTCTCGGCTGCGGGGCGCTGGTAGCCCAGGTTGGTCAACGCGGAAAGCACATCTTCGGCGGCTGCCCCGCGCACAACCGTTTGCGATGGCGCGACGGCAAAATCGTCCAACTTGTCTTTGAGTTCGACCACCAGGCGCTCAGCCAGCTTTTTGCCCACGCCGGGAATGCGCGTCAGTTGCGCGTGGTCCTGGCCGCGGATGGCCTGCACGGTGCGCTCGGAAGAAAGCCCGCTCAGCATCTTGATGGCCAGCTTGGGCCCGACGCCGCTCACCGTGATCAGCCGCTCGAACAGATGCTTCTCCACAAGATCGAGAAAGCCGAACAGAGCAATCTGGTCTTCGCTGACCTGGGTGTGAATGTGCAGCGCGGCTTCCTGGCCCAGCGAGGGCAGTGCCGTAAACGTGGGCACGGAGATGGTGACGTCGTAGCCGACGCCGGCTGCTTCGACGATAGCCTGGCCGGGCTGTTTCGAAATGAGCTTGCCGCGCAAGTGAGCGATCATGGTTGGCCTATTGTAGAATCCCCAGCCGCTTGGCGACACGCTCGAAAGTTTCCAGCGCCTGGTCGAGCTGGGCTTTGGTGTGTTCGCTGGTGAGGATGGCGCGGATTCTTGCCTTGCCTTCAGGAACGGTAGGGAAGGCGATGCCGGTGGCCATGACGCCTTCGTCGAACAGCGCGCGAGAAAACTCCATCGCCACCCGGCCTTCACCAATGATGATCGGCGTGATCGGTGTCTCGGTGGCAGGAGTGGTCACGCCGCCGATGTTGAAGCCTATCCGCTTGAGTTCGCCTTGGAAGTAGCGGGTGTTCGCCCACAGACGCTCGATGCGCTCCGGCTCGCTCTCAAGAATGTCGAAGGCGGCGATGCAGGTGGCCGCAACCGAGGGCGGGTGCGAGGTTGAGAACAGAAACGGCCGCGCGCGGTGGTAGAGATAGTCAATCAGGTCGCGGCTGCCGCAGACATAGCCGCCGAGCGCGCCGATGGCCTTTGACAACGTACCGACCTGCACATCCACCTTGCCATGCATGCCGAAGTGGTCAACCGACCCGCGGCCGTTGCGGCCCAGCACGCCCGAGGCGTGCGCGTCGTCCACCATCATGATCGCGCCGTATTTTTCAGCCAGGCCGGCCAGCTTGTCCACCGGGCCAATGTCGCCGTCCATGGAGAAGACGCCATCCGTGATGACGAGCTTTTTGCCGGGCAGCGGGGCGAGCTCTTCGAGAAGCTGCTCGCAGTGGGCCATGTCCTTGTGGCGAAAGACCTTGATGGTGGCGCGGGAGAGGCGCGCGCCGTCGATGATGCTGGCGTGGTTCAGCTCGTCGGAGAGGATAAAGTCCTCTTTGCCGAGGATGGAGCTGACCGTGCCGGCGTTGGCTGTAAAGCCGCTCTGGAAGACGACGCAAGCCTCGACATTCTTGAAGCGGGCAATCTTTTCCTCCAGATCCATGTGGATACGCATGGTTCCGGCGATGGTCCGCACGGCACCCGACCCCACGCCAAAGGTGCGCGTAGCGGCGATGGCGGCTTCAATCAGCTTGGGGTGGTTGGCGAGGCCCAGGTAATTATTGCTGGCCAGGTTAATGACCTCGCGGCCGTCGTAGTGGCAAACGGGGGCCTGCTGGTCGTCGAGAACGCGGAGCTTGAAATAAGTGCCCTTTTCGCGGAGTTCGTCGAGAGCCGCGGTCAAATGGGCGAGCTGGGGGCGAAGAGCGGCCTGAGTCATGGCAATTCACCTCAAAGAAGAAGCATAACGCCGTCCGGCGGCCCGGACTCTCCATTCCGGGTGCTGCGCGTCCAATTGATGGCAGGGATTTTGAGGGCGAAGTCTCGCGGCAAGGCTCCGTGTGAGTCCCGAGCAGGCCGCAAGGGGTGGTCTTTAGGGCAAATCGCCGTGTGGGGGTTGGCCCCACCGCGCCCCAGCCAGATACAATAGTCTTCTACGCTTAGGCAGACGGGCGATGCGCGATTGGGCGATACCCGACTCTTCTGAAGATTTGGAGCAGGTGCACGTGAGAGGCATGAATCGCCGCAGTCTGCGGCTTGAGATGGTTGCGGGACTGGGCATGGCGCTGGCGCCGCTCGTGTTGTTGGTGCTGCCGTTGACGGCGGCAAGCGCGCAGGGCATTGGCACGACGACGACAATGACGGCGCAATCCGCCACAGCGTCCTCCTGCTCGCTGACGACGCTGACTGTGGGCGTGACCAGCACAACGGGCGTGCCTGCCGGAACCGTCATGATCAATGACGCGGCGAGTGGCAGCCCGGTTTCATTGGGCAGCGAGGCGCTCAACTCCAGCGGACAGGCCTCCTTTGTCTTTGCTCTGCCAAACGGCGTGCACACTCTTAGCGCGGCCTACGCAGGCAACGCCACATACAACAGTTCGGCCTCGGTCGCCGTATCGCAGACCGTCAGTTCGCAGTGCACAGCCTCGTTTGTTGTGACTGTATCGAGTCTTTCGCCGTCGAACACCCTCACGGCTGGCCAGGCTGGAACAGGCACGATTACCGTGACACCCCTATCGTCCTTTGTTCCCGCATCAGGGGCCGCGCCGGCGTTTATCACCTTGTCCTGCTCGGGGTTGCCGAACCAGACTTCCTGTATCTTCTCTCCGGAGAGTCTGGAGATATTGCCCAGCCAGAACGAGGGAGTGACCAGCTCGATGGTGCTCCAGACACAGGCTGCGGGAACGGCGAGGGCAACGCCCCCGGCCTCCCATGGCAACGGAAGTGGCCCGGTTGCATGGGCAATTCTGCTGCCCGGAGTACTGGGTCTTGGCGGATTGGCCTGGGGAGCGCGCCGGCGCGCATGGCTGAGACGGCTGTCGCTGGTGGCGCTGGTAGGCTTTGTCGCCATGCTCGGCACCACAGCCTGCAACCCGCGCTACTACTACTACAATCACGGCCCGCCAACCAACCAGGCTACCCCGTCTGGGACCTTCACAATAACCGTGACCGGGCAATCCAGCAACGGAATTACAGCCGTCACGCAGAACACGACCTTTGCTTTGACGGTGCAGTAGCCAGCAGCCAGAGGCGCCTAAATCCTGCATGAACCGCCGGCATTCCCTTCCCGCGGAAGTGTACGCGCTGGTGGAACAGACGCCGGCCACGGTGCTGCTGGAGTGTGGCCAAACCCACAACACAGAAACAGGCCCCCAGGCCGCAGTCACAGAGACGGACATGGATTCGTGCACGCGGCTTTTCACCGGCCCTGTGCGCGTCTGCGTGGCAAACACGCCAGCGGAGATGCCTGGGCTTTTTCGCGACATTGAAGACGCTGTTCGGGCGGGGCAAACCGCCGCCGGCTTCTTCACCTATGAGTGCGGCAACTGCTTTGAGCCCACGGCCGGCATCTGTGCGGGTGAGATTGGCAAGCCGCTAGCCTGGTTCGGCATCTACGACCGCGGCTATCGCTTCGACCACACGACAGGAAAATTTCCGGACGGCGAACCGCCGGGGCTGTCGCGCTTCTGTGCCAGCGAAAATAAGCCGGCCAGCGAGTTGACGATTCAAGCCGAACTCGGCCTGACGGAGGCGCAATACGCCGAAAAGATCGCGGCCATTCACGAGTGGATTCGCGCGGGCGACGTGTATCAACTCAACTTCACAGTTCCTTTGAGTGTGCGCGTCGATGGCAGCGTGGCTGCGTTGTATGCGCGGCTGCGCACGCGGCAGCCGGTGGAGTACGGCGCATTCGTTCACTGGCAGCAGGGGCAGCGGATTCTCTCATTTTCGCCGGAGCTTTTCTTCCGCGTGGATGAAGAACATGGTGGCCGCCGCATCACCGCGAAGCCCATGAAGGGAACCGCGGCGCGTGGGCGCACGACGCGCGAAGACCGCGAGCGTGCGGAGTGGCTGCGCAACGACCCCAAGAACCGCAGCGAAAATGTAATGATCGTCGATCTGCTGCGCAACGACCTGGGACGGCTTGCGAAGTTCGGCACTGTGAAGACGGAGAATCTGTTTGCCGTCGAGCGCTATCCCACGCTATGGCAGATGACTTCAACAGTGACAGGCAACCTGCGGCCAGAGGTCGGCTTCCAAGAGATCTTCCGGGCGCTGTTTCCCTGCGGCTCCATCACCGGAGCGCCCAAGGTGCGGGCGATGCAACTGCTCGCGGGCCTTGAGGAGCGGCCGAGAGGCGTGTACACCGGGGCCGTCGGATTCTTCTCGCCGCGGCGCACGGTTTTCAATGTTGCGATTCGCACGCTGGAACTCGACGGCGAGCGCGGCACGATGGGCGTGGGCAGCGGTATCGTCATCGACTCCGATGCGGCGGAAGAGTTCAGCGAATGCGTGCTGAAGGCGGAGTTTCTTTGGGGCAGCGCGCGCGCATCAAGCGGCGGTTTTGTTCTGCCGGAGAAGTTCCTTCTCATTGAAACAATGCTGTGGGATCGCGGCTATCCGCTGCTGGAGTTGCATCTCGATCGCCTCATGGATTCGGCGGAATACTTCGCATTTCCTTGTGAGCGGACAACCGTCGAAACCGCGCTCGAAGAGCACACGCGGCGATTCACTGATGCCGCGCCGCGCAAGGTGCGCCTGCTCGTCGACGGCGAAGGAAGCCTGCAGATTGCGGATGAAGTTCTACAACCGGCCAGCGCTGTCGAACGCATCGGCCGCGTGTCGATCGCTAAGGAACGCACCGATCCCGCCGACAAATGGCTCTACCACAAGACGACGCAGCGCCCGCTCTACGCACTCGCAACCAAGGAAGCGCTGCAATCGGGCTACGACGATGTACTGTTTTTCAACCTGCGAGGCGAAGTCACCGAAGGCGCCATCAGCAACGTCTTCATCGAGAAGAACGGCCGATTGCTGACGCCGCCTGTCGCGTGCGGTCTGCTGTCCGGCGTCTACCGGCGGCATCTGCTGGAGACGCGGCCAGGTGCTGAAGAACGAGTGCTCACTGCGGACGACCTGCGCCAGGCGGATGCTGTGTATCTGACCAACGCAGTGCGCGGGCTGCGGCGAGTTGAGATCGACTGGAAAGCCTGAAGCGCACTCCCTACTCCGGCTTCATCACGACCTTGATGGCTTCGCCTGACTGCAGGAGCTTCATCGCCTGATTGAATTCGCTGAGCTTGAGGCGGTGCGTGATCGTTGGCTCCAGGTTGAGCTTGCCGGTCGCCAGAAGCGCCTCCATCTGGAACCACGTCTCAAACATCTTGCGCCCGTTGATGCCCTGCACGATTGCGCCTTTGAAGATAATGTCCTTCGCGAAGTCGAGTTCGAAGGGCCGCGACGGAATCCCAAGCAGCGAGGCGCGCCCGCCGGTACGCAGGATCGCAAAGCCCAGGCGCATCGCTTCCGGATGGCCCGACATTTCAAGCAGCACATCCACTCCCGTGCCGCCCGTGGCCTCAAGAATCTTCTGCTCCACGTGTTCGGTCGCGGGATCGAAGATCTGATCCGCGCCCATCTCGGCGGCGACCTTGCGGCGGTGTGCGTTGACTTCGATCGCGAAGACCTTGGACGCACCGCAGGCCTTGGCGACCGCGATGGAGAACAGGCCGATGGCTCCACAGCCCGTGACGGCGACGGTGGTGGCGGCAATAGGACCAGCCAGCACTGTATGCACCGCGTTGCCGAGCGGGTCGAGCAGTGAAGCGTATTCGTGCGGAATCGACGGCGAGAGCTTCCAGATGTTGGTTTCAGGAATAATGGCGTAGCCGGCAAAAGCTCCGTCTGCATCGACGCCGAGGATGCGCACGTGTTGGCAGATGTGCGCCTGCCCGGTGCGGCACTGGAGACACTTGCCACAAGCGACGTGCATTTCGGCGCTCACCAGGTCGCCTTCCTTCACCGTGGAAACGCCGCGGCCCACGCCCGCCACCGCGCCTGAAAACTCGTGACCTGGAATCAGTGGCGGATGGATGCGCCCCTTGGCCCATGGATCCCAGTTGTAGATGTGGAGATCGGTTCCGCAAACGCTGGCGGCCTGCACCCGAACCAGAACTTCGCCGGGGCCCGGTGTGGGAATCGGTACCTCGCGTATTTCGATACCGTGTGCGGCTTTGGCCTTGACGATGGCCTGCATGGTAGTTGGCATAGCGTGAAGCCTCCCTGAAACGCCCGACAAAAAGATCAAACAAGCAAGTCTATCAATTGAGCGCAGTTGTGGGTGCCAGGTTCGCGATTTCAATCGCTACGGCAAATGCTGGATTTGCACGCGTCACCGCGGGCTACTTGCCGGAGACGATCCGCTCTGCCCGAGCGTAGGAGCCCAGGTTGTAGACGTTGGGACAGCCTAGCGCGATCAGTTTCTTCCGGGCCGTGGCGCTACGCGCTCCACTCTGGCAATGCAGCAGGAGCACCTGGTTCTTATCTTTGACGCGGCGGGAGAGGCTTGTTTCAATCTCGTTTAACGGAAGATTGACGGCGACAGGCAAATGGCCCGCGACGTATTCGCCGGCGGTGCGCACATCGATGACCCTGGCGCCGTTCTTCAGGTAAGCCCGGGCGTTCTTGACAGAGATAAGTCCGGAGCGCCTGAAAAGCAGAAAAGCTACGAGGATTGCAACAGCAATAAGAATGTCTGTCCAATTCATGGCAGATAGATTACTGCGCTTGGCACACGTCTGGCTTGAGCGGAATTAATTATTTTCAGAGCCGGCAATCTTCGCAACTTCCACCAGGGTGGAGTAGAAGGTGGCGCCGGCGCCTATGTCGGTGAGGCGCTCGCTGGTGAGGGCGTTCACGTTGGAGCCGTCAGGATGGAATTTGGACCAGTCCAGACGCGCGGCCACAACGCCTGCGGGCAGGCTTGGATTCAGCAGAGCGGTTAGGCGCAGAGAGCCTCGATCATTGAAGATACGCACCGTATCGCCGTCGGCTAGGCCGCGGGCTTTGGCGTCTTCGGGATGGATTTCGAGGCGCTGGTTGGTGCGCGACTCCATTTTGCGGTGGCTGTCGAGGTTGGCAAAGGTCGAGTTCATGTAGTTGTCGGCCTTGCGGGCCAGCAACTCCAGCGGATAGCGCTTTGCGGCCTCGCCCCAGCGCGATTCGGCTGGCGGCGTGAAGCCGGGGAGCGGATCGAGCCCTTCAGCGGCCAGGGTCTCGGAGTAGAACTCGACTTTCCCTGAAGGAGTCTGGAGTTGCCCCGAGGTGTACGGCAGGAAAGGCTGCGTCTCCGGATCGCGGTGAAAGCCGAGCGGGATGTGCCCTTGCTCCTCGAGTGCCGCGAAGGTGATGTGCTCCATGCCGGGGTTGGTCGAGTGGCCGTCAGCGCCGATGCCGAGCGCCTGGCGGATGATCTCTTCCGCCGTGTCGCGGAAGCAGGGCTCGGGGAAGCCCATGCGCTGGCCGAGCTGGCCGAAGAGCCACACGTTCGAGCGCGCTTCGCCGGGTGGCTCGATGGCCTGCTGCGAGAGCTGCACAAAGTAGTGGCCGTAGGCGCCCTGAATGTCGGTGTGCTCCAGGAAAGTGGTCGCGGGCAGAATGAAGTCGGCGTAATCAGTTGTGTCGGTGAAGAAGAGTTCGTGAACCACCGTGAAGAGATCGGGCCGCGCCAGTCCGCGGCGGACGGCGTTCTGGTTGGGAGCCACTGCACCGGGGTTGGAGTTGTAGACGAAGAGCGCGTGGACGGGCGGGCCGTCTTCGGGCTTCGCTCCCAACTCCGTGAGCGCCTGGCCGAGAGCAGACATGTTGACCAAGCGCGCCTCGCGGCCGAGGGGCGAGGCAAGTTGCAGGTCGGGGCGGCGGAGTGCTTTTTCGTTCCAGGAGAAGGCGCCGGAGGTGGAGAGCACGCCGCCCCCGCCGCGATGCTTCCACGCGCCGGTGAGGGCCGGCAGCATGGCAATGGCGCGCACGGCAGCCCCGCCGAACTCCGCGCGCTGCACGCCGTAGTTCAAGCGCAAGGCGGCAGGGCGCGTCGTTGCGTATTCGCGCGCGAGCTGTTCCACTTCAGCGGCAGTCATGCCGGTCCAAGCGGCTACGCGTTCGGGCGTATACTCGCGGGCGCGCTCGGCGAGTTGCTTGAAGCCGTGCGTCATGGCTTCGATGTAGGCGCGGTCTTCAAGACCCTCGTTGAGGATCACATGCATCATGCCGAGTGCGAGCGCAGCGTCCGTGCCGGGGCGGATGGAGATGTGCCAGTCGGCAAGCGCGGCGGTGCGGGTGCGGTAGGGATCGATGACGATGAGGCGAGCGCCATTACGCCGAGCCTGCTCGATCATGGGCCACAGATGAACGTTGTTGCCGTGAATGTTTGCGCCCCAGGCGAGAACAAGTTTCGCAAGGCGGAAGTCTTCGGTCGGTGTGCCGAGCTTCTTTCCGTAGACGGTATTCCAGGCCACGCCGCCGGCTTCAGAACAGATAGTGCGGTCCAGCCGGCTCGCGCCCAGGCGGTGAAAAAAGCGGCGGTCCATGGAGCCGAAGCCGAGTTGGCCGATGGTGCCGGCGTAGCTGTAAGGCAGAATGGACTCGGGGCCGTATTCGTCGCTGATCTGCTGGAGCCGCGCTGCGATTGCGGTGAGGGCTTCTTCCCAACTCACGCGCTCAAAGGCCTCGTGCTCGCGCTCGCGTGGCCGTGCACCCTTTTGCGCTCCGGGCTTTCGTCTCAGCGGGTAGAGAATGCGGCCGGGAGCGTAGACACGGTCCAGGCATTTCGCGACCTTGCCGCAAAGAAAGCCCTGCGTCACCGGCTGCGAGGGGTCGCCCTCAACTTTGACGGCGCGCCCTTCGTCGTTGACCGTGACCAGAACCGCGCAGGAGTCGGGGCAGTCGTGGGAACAGACTGTGTGCACGATGCGGAAGGGGGATGCGGCCGCGGGCATGAAGCTATTTTAAGCCGAACGCGGACGACAACGGATGAGAGAAAAAGAGCGCCGGATAGGGAAGCCGCTTCCCGATGTGAAACCAGTGTGCCGGTGTTTTGCAGAGATTTCGCGGATAGCGGGTTTCGCACGGCAAAAGAGCGCGTGTACACTGGTGTCGTTATGAGTTGCCTGTTCTGCAAGATCATTGAAGGAACCATCCCCTCGACGCCGGTCTACCAGGACGACCTTGGCTATGCCTTTGCCGACGTCAATCCCCAGGCGCCCGTGCACATACTGATTGTGCCGCGTGAACACATCAGCTCACTGGACGCGGCGGGAGAGGACAAATGCGCGCTGATGGGCCACCTGTTGTTAGCGGCGGCGGAGATTGCGCGCAAGAAGGGTCTCAAAGACGGCTACCGTGTTGTTGTAAACACAGGCGAAGACGGCGGCCAGACGGTGGAGCATCTACATCTGCACCTACTCGGTGGCCGGGCGATGGCGTGGCCTCCGGGATAGGTTTTGGAGCCGGGCATTTAGCCATAAACGTGAAGGGCGCGCTCATATCGAGTGCGCCCTTCGCGTTTATCTGTTTGCAACCCGCCTACATCATGGGTTGCTGTGCGTACTCTTCTTCCTCTTCCACGCCGTAACGGCGGAGGAGATTGGGAAGGCTCTGCGAAAAAGCCGAGCGTGGCATCACCGTGTCGCAGCCGGCTTCGACGGCTTTCAGCTTCAGGTCGCCCTGGAGATGATTGAGAAAACCAACAATTGAGGTGGCCTTCTTGAGCTTGGTCTTGAGCTTGGGGATCAGGGTCATGGGCTTGGCGTTCAGGTTGTTCAGGTCGAAGACCAGCAACGCGGGCTTCTCGCCCTCGGGCAGATCGAGCAGGCGCGCAACGGACTCCTTGTCGCCCTTGATGAACTCGACCTTGATGCCGAGCTTGCGCGACGTCTCCTGAATCTTGGCCTGGAAGAAGAGATCTTCAATGAAGCAGAAGATGCGCGTAGGAGCGTCTTCACGGACGGGAACAGGCGGCGCAGAATAGGCGTCAGGATAGTAGTTGCTGCCGCGGTTGTTGTCCATCATCTGGATGGTCGAGGGCGGACCGTCTGCTACATTGCCGTTGACGATGCGGTAGCTGTGGTCCATAGGACCGACAAACTCGCGCGGTCCGCGCTGCTTGCCTCCCTTGCGCTTGCCCTGCGGAGGTCCGGAGATGCTGTTGCCGGGCTGAGCGGGCGGTGCGGAACTCTTCTGGAAGAACTTCTTTTTCTTGCGCGGCTGGTTCTGGTGCTGCTGCTTCTGTTGCGGCGGCGGAGCCTGAGCCTGTGGTGGCTGCGCTTGCGCCGGCGGTTGCTGCTGTTGCATGGGGGCCTGCTGTGCCTGCGGTGGGTTCTGCTGGCTGGACTTGTTCTTACGGCGGCGGCGGCGGCGGCGATGCCCCTGCGAGGGCGCTTGACCGTTGTCAAGCGCGGGCCCCACTTCAGGCTGGGGCTGGGTTAGTTCTGTCGTCATGCGGTTACTTCCTGGAACGTCGCTAATGGATGCATCGAGTTTTGAGATACAACTGCTTTCTTAGAATCTGCCAAGGTCCCTTACCAGACTCATACCCAGACTGGACCGTGGACACGGCGGTTACCGGTGAGGCCAATGCAAAGCACGGAGAAGATTGCCGGGTGCGCGATATGCTCTGCAGATTATCGTCAATCCTTGGCATGCCGAACACCTTTGGGAGGCCTGCCGTTCAGCCTGCGGCAAACTTCACTGGCCGCCGCTCTCACCACCCATGAACCGAACCCCTTTAGGAACGGCCCGCAATTCGGCGGGCGCAACGGTTCAGCTTCTTTGGCCCTACATTTCAAACTCTGTGAAAATGCTATAGCCGCCCCATACGCAGGAGCCTTGCGTAGGCTCCGCCCGCTTGTCAGGATCGATACGGTGCGGCCTGTGCTTTTCTCAGGTGATGCTCTTCCTATGTGAGCTTTCTCCGCGTGCAGTTTTTGTATGAATTGAACTGACCGGCGAAGTTTCCTTGCTCGGCGGCGAGCTTGCTCTACCCCACCCGGGGTGGCCCGCGTCAGCCGCTTGATAGGCAACTCCGATACTACAGCGAAGCGTCCCGGCTGGCAAGTGTACTTTGGAGGTACCGGACAGGGAATCTACCGGAAGCGCCGGCAGTGCCAAATAGGCACGGAGCCCGAAAAGGCTGCCAGATGCTCAAAACGCCGCTCCAAGCGGAGCGGCGTTTCAGAGGATCTTGCACTGGGCACTGGCCTCCCAGATAATCGTGGCCGGCAGTTTGTTCTGCCGTACCTATTACAGACTTCCCGGCCGGTTTGTCCCTTTTGAGGGCCGCTTCGTTGGCGGTTGCTCTTACCGGGCGTCTGCTGTTCTTGGCTGTTCCTTCTCCGAGGCAGCCGGTACATCACTGGCACCTATCTAATAGCAATTGGGTGGCCGTTAGGAGTGGCGTTTATTTTCATATATTTGCGCCGGGACCACGGCGACGATTGTCTCGATTTTGGAAGGTTGGAAGGCTAATAATTCAAAAAACCATAGAGGGAGATTTTTATCGCTGGCAATTGGGGCAGAAATGAGTCCCGCGCCCGGCCAGCAAAATGCGCCGAATCGGGGTCTCGCAACGGCGGCAGGGCAGGCCGGTGCGCAGATAGACGCAGTGTTCCAATTGGAAGAAGCCACGCACCCCGTCGGCATCCACGTAGTCGGAAACGGACGAACCGCCCAGCCGGATCGCATGCTCAAGAACCTGGCACAGGGAGAGCCTGAGCCGTTCAAGTTCGGCCTTGGTGAGGCGGCCCGCCATCCGTCGCGGCCGGATGCCTGCGTGAAAAAGGCTCT
Source organism: uncultured Occallatibacter sp. (assembly GCA_964419175.1). GTDB lineage: Bacteria > Acidobacteriota > Terriglobia > Terriglobales > Acidobacteriaceae > Telmatobacter. The sequence goes on from CAYQOQ010000023.1 coordinate 39,478, forward strand.
CGTCCGCGTAGATGTTTCCCACCCCCGAGAGCAGTGTCTGGTTCAGCAGCGCGGCCTTGATCGGCAGGCGGCGGCCGCGGAAGAGAGCGGCAAATTCCTCTGGAGAAATCGTCAGCGGCTCGGCACCTGATGCCGCGAAGGCCTCGTCCCGGTCCAGGCTCCGGAACTCAAGCCGGCCAAAGCGGCGTGGATCCACAAAGCGCAACTCCCGGCCGCTGGCCAGACCCAGGCGCGCATGGGTGTGCGCGGCAACGGGGGCCTCGGGCGTGGTCACAAGCAGCCGTCCGGTCATGCCGAGATGGACAATCCACTCAGCTTCCGGCGAAGTCGAGGGCAGAGCAGCTTTGTTTGCCTTGCGCGGCGTATCGAGCGAGCTGTTGGAAGTACCTTGCGCCGGTCCCAGTTCGCAGACGATATGCTTGCCCGTGCGATGCACGGCCAGTAGCAGGCGTCCCTCGAGGCCGCGAGCCTGCCGTGCCCGGGATGTCTTGAAGGGCTCCCGGTGGGTCCCGAACCACACGTCAACAATGCGGTCCCCGCACACACGCGCGTGGACGCCGCGGGCAATGGTTTCCACCTCGGGCAGTTCTGGCATTTTTCTATTGTAGGGGTATGGCTGTGTCAGGAAGTGTTAACAGGCCCTAGTGTCCTGTCTCCGAAGTTGTTTGAAAGACAACAGCAGATCCTTCGACTCACCACCCCCACGCTCCACCCCAAAGAGCAAAAGCGCTCTTTGGGGACCCCGGAAAGCGCTTGGGGCCCCGTTCGCTCAGGATGACAACCTATATTTTTGCTGCGAATTATAGAGACAGGCTCTAGCCCCGGTCTTCCAGCAGCTCACCGTCTTCTTCGCGTGCGCGCGACTGCAGGCTGCCCCACTTTTCCAGATACACCAGGCCCAGTCCGAGTCCGATCACAAAGACTCCGACCGAGGAATACTCAATCAAATTGAGCCTGCGATTTTCCGCCGGGGTCTGGTAGACAACGATGCCGTGGATTTCGCGCGGCACAATGCGTCCATCGTCCAGCATGGGGCCTCGCGGCATAGCGTCCAGGTAGTGTGTTGAAATCATCGCGGAGACGATTAAGCCCCCAAGGCCCGGCAACAGGAACAAGAGCGCGAAGAATCTGAGCACGGCCAACTGTGTGGTTTTCATTTGATAGCCCCAGTTCTGATCAACCCGCACTCAGGCTTGCCCAGCAGGTTGGAGCAATCTCACGGGTTGATCCAGATCGTTCACGATCAAGAAATGCGACGCCCCTGAAGTTAAGGCCCGGAGTGAGGATTCTGGAGTAGTTTCCACGAACAGATGCGAACGCATAACGCGCGGCCCATCGAAAAATTAGGGCTTGGAAAAGGGACGATCCAGACACACCCTTGCTACAGATGGTACACCTGGGCAAAATGAAACTGCCTACTGGTTATGTGTTTTGTCTGAATACGGGAGTAACCAAACTCGCATCACTAGAGTTATTTGCTTTGAGGTTACTGCGCGCCCATGATTCACTTTGCCTGGCGGCGCTGACCGGGAGGGCGAATCCTGCTGGCCTCGAAGCTCACAATCTTCCACTGCTCCTGCGCATCCCGTACGTAAACACGGGTGTAGCGAAAGCTCCCTGAAACGTCGCCGTCGGTTGTGGTGCCCTCCACAACGGCCAGGGACGTGACTAGCGCGGTTTTTCCGTAAAAGCGCAGTTTGCGGTCAGAGAAATTGAGAGCGGTGAGGTGGACCCGCCGGTTGCGGATACTGGCGAGAGCCTCGTCCTTGGTTTGCAAAGTCCCGGATGCCGTTATGGCAATGTAGTCGTCCGAAAGCAGCGCACCCAGGGCAGTTGTGTCGGACTTGAGGACGGCGTTGCGCCAGGCTTCCTCGAGCTGTTCGATTTCGTGGCGGTTATCGTGTTTCTTGGGCTTTGGTTGTCCCGCATAAACGATGTTGCAGCAGAACGCCAGTGCCAGCGCGAAGGCCATCAGACGATGGACAACAAGCCTGCGGCCCATTGGGAGTGGGTTAGAGACGGCGGCGAAGAATTTGTTTTCGGTGCCCGGCATAAACGTATCGGATAGTATCCCCGGATAGGTCTGCCGGTCAATGCCACTCAGCACAGTGCATTGTGCTGTGTCGTTTGGATTCCCACCGGACACTGCCGCATACCGAACCGGTTCATCCGCCGATTGGACTCAGGAGGCCCTTAAAAGAGAGCAGTCAGATTCTCAAGATTGCGTTCTTTCATCTTCTGAAAGAGCCCTTCGACAGCATATTTATCCTCTTTCCGGCAGTTGAACGGTTGAAAACAACCCGAACGATAGACTGGGAGC
>CAYQOQ010000024.1:0-40774 GCA_964419175.1 uncultured Occallatibacter sp.
TGGGACAATGGCTACCTGCTCCACCTACTGGGAAAATAAGATGCGTTTGCCCTGTGGTCTTTCCCTGGCTCGTATCCCATAACGCGGCATGTTTCAGGAATGGGATCGTTTCTGGTTGATCGACAGAACGGAGATAACTACGAAACCCCTCTACGTGCATGCCCAAATCCACGCTTCACACCGGGAGCCACTGTACCGGGAGATCCAGGCACGATTTCTACGGCCATCTGCCTTGATCTTCTACACTATCCCTCATGGAAGTTTTGTACGGACTGCATCCGGTGGAAGAGGCGTTGAAGGCTGGGCGGCGGCGGTTTGACCATGTGCTGGTGGCGCGGGAACGCGACGATCCGCGCATGGAGAGGCTGCTGGCGCAGTGCCGGGAGGCCGGCGTGCGTGTGCTGCAGGAGTCGCGCGAGCAGTTGAACCTGGCGGCGCAGACTCCGGCGCACCAGGGCGTGGTTGCCTATGTGCGGCCGCAGGAGTCGCTTTCGATCGAAGACCTCTTCGCGCCTGATCCGAGCGCGAAATCCGGCGCGGCGCGGTTGCTGCTGGCTCTGGACGGCGTGGAAGACCCGCAGAATCTTGGCGCGCTGCTGCGGGTTGCCGACGGGGCGGGCGTGGATGGCGTGGTGCTGACTGAACGCCGCGCGGCGCCGCTGAGCCCGGTGGCGGTGAAGGCCAGTGCGGGAGCATCTGAGCATTTGCGCATCGCGCGGGTCGTGAACCTGGTGCGGGCTCTGGAAGAACTGAAGCGGCAGAACCTCTGGATCATCGGGCTCGACGAACGCGGGACATCGGACTACGACCAGTTCGACCTGACGGGCAACTGCGTTCTGGTGCTGGGGCGCGAGGGAGCGGGGCTGCACGATCTGGTGCGGAAGACCTGCGACCATCTGCTGCGGATTCCGATGGCGGGTGGCGTGAGTTCGCTGAACGTATCGGCCGCCGGAGCGGTGGTGCTCTACGAGGCCTTCCGCCAGCGGCGCGTGGCCGGGCGCACGGCTCCCGCTTCTGCTGCGGCCGCGTCAAAACCACGCAAACAGAAAGGCTTGGGTTCATGAGGTTTTCTTCCGCGCGGACCGTATTTTCGATCGCGCTCGCCGCTGCTTTAGCCTGCATCCATTCGGCGGCACAGAGCCACAATCTTCCGCCGCCGCCGTCTGCGACGCAGCCCAGCGGCAAGGTCATCTTCTCGCGTTCGATCGACGAGAACGGCGAGACCACAACGCAGACAGGGCCGGCTGCGCCGCAGTTGGCCAGCGCGCCGATAGCGACCGATGCCGAGCGGCAGGCCGTGACGCCGGTTGCCTTCGACATGGACGTGCATCTGAATACGAGCGGGCAGCAGATCGCGGTGCGCGCGCTGATCACGGTGCGCAACGATGGCAAATCACCATTGGCGCGCATACCTCTGCAGATTTCTTCTTCGCTGAACTGGGAACGGATACGCGTGCTGGGCCGCGGCGTGGCGTTTCCTGTAGCGACGCTCAACTCTGACGCCGACCATACGGGACAGTTGCACGAGGCCGCAGTTCCGCTGGCGACGCCGCTTGGACCAGGGCAAAGCATTCAGTTGGATGTGACCTACTCGGGTGCAATTGCACAATCTGCGCAGCGGCTGCTGGTGATTGGAACGCCGAACGATGTAGCGCTGCATTCCGATTGGGATGGAATCAGCGTGCCGTTTACCGGGCTGCGCGGCTTCGGGAATGTGGTCTGGTATCCGGTGTCGAGCGTGCCTGTGATTCTGGGCGACGGGTCGCGCCTCTTCGACGAAATGGGCGAGCACAAGCTGCGTATGGCCGGCGCGCAGTTTCGACTGCGGCTCACTGTCGAGTTTCCGCATGGACACACGCCCAACGTTGCGCTGATCAACGGGCATGCAGTGCCGCTGGCGGTTACGAATGTGGATAGCGTTGGGCCGGAGATCGACGGCGTGGCAACGGCGATGCTGGAGAACTCGACGCTTGGATTTGAAGCGCCCAGTCTGTTTGTCGCCGCGCGCGCCTCTCATGCGGCTCTGAACACAACGCTGTGGACACTGCCAATTGACGAGCCAGCCGTGCAGTCGTGGACCACGGCCGTTGCTACCGTCACGCCGTTTCTGCAGGGCTGGCTTGGGCAGCGGCCGCGCGCGCAGCTCACTATTCTCGACCTGCCCGATCCCGAAGACACGCCGTTTGAAACCGGTGCCATGCTGGCCACATCGATTCGCGAAGCGCCGCCCGAGCAGTTGCAAAATATTCTGGCGCACGCGCTGACGCACGCATGGATGCAGTCTCCGCGCGCCTGGCTCTCAGAGGGCGTGGCTCACTTCATGGGGACGCTGTGGGTGGAAAGGCAGCGCGGACGGATGCGCGCGCTTGAAGAGCTTGAGGCTGGGCGCGCGGCGTTGGCGCTGGCTGAACCGTCGAGCCCCGGCGTGAGTGTAGGACAGCCGCTGGCGCTCGCGATTTCTCCGGTTTATTACCGCACCAAGGCGACTTACTTTTTCTGGATGCTTCGCGATGCGGCGGGCGATGCAGCGCTCTCGGCCGCTCTACGCGCTTACAATCCCGGCGATGACGTGAGCCTGGGTTATCTGCGCGACCACAGCCCCGGCGCCTTTGAGAAACTGATTGAGCAGGCGAGCGTGAGGCGCGATCTCTCCTGGCTGTTTGCCGATTGGGTAGATGCCGACAAGGGGCTGCCCGACCTAACGATCGACAGTGTGTTTCCCTCGCCCGCACAGGCGGGCAACTGGCTGGTCGCGGTGAACATTTCAAACGCAGGCTATGCTGCGGCGGAAGTGCCGGTGACGGTGAAGTCAGACACCAACGCCGTGACGCAGCGCGTGGTTGTGCCTGGCCACGGCAAAGCTGTGCAGCGCATTCTTGTTCTCGGCAAGCCGATTGAAGTGCAGGTGAATGACGGCACTGTTCCTGAAACGCAGGCAAGCGTCCACGTGACTCGTCTCGATGGTGCGGGAGAGACCGCGCCGGCGCCGGCGCGGCAGTGAAGCCGGAGAAATAACTTTCGGAGGCAGAGTGCCGCTCACCGTTCAGGAACAGTTCGGCCAGGTCGATATTTATGTCTTCGATCAGATTTTGCGCGGGAACATCGCTGCCGGTATGCGCGTGCTGGACACCGGATGCGGCTACGGGCGCAATCTGGTACATCTGCTGCGCGAGGGCTGCGAGGTTTTCGCGCTCGACGCGGACCCCGAGGCCATCGATCATGTGCGGCGCCTTTCGGCTTCGCTCGGGACCGGATTGCCCGCGGAGAATTTCCAGGTGGGCCAAATCGAGAAGATGCCTTTTCCGGATGAGCTTGCCGATGTGGTTCTGTGCAATGCGGTGCTGCACTTCGCGCACGACGGCGAGCACTTTCGCGCGCAGGTAGCGGAACTTTGGCGCGTATTGCGTCCGGGCGGCATGTTGTTCTGCCGTCTTGGCTCGAGGATCGGCATGGACTTCGAGCCTGTGCGCACGAATATCTTCCGGATAGGCGACGGCTCCGAGTGGTTTCTCGTCGATGAGGACATGCTGCTGGAGCTGACGGAGGAGCTGGATGCGGTGCTGGTCGATCCGCTGAAGACAACGATTGTGCAGGACTATCGCTGCATGACGACCTGGGTTCTGCGGAAGCGTGCGAGCAAATGAATTGGGCCGGACTGGCCCGCCTGCTTCCGGGCGAAGCGCGGCAAATATTACGCCGACTCGCCCGTTTCCGCGCTGGGCGCTTCACAACCGCAGCGACCGCGCATATCGTGGCGGAACTTCTCGCGCTCTTCCGGTATCATCCGCTCCCAGCGTTCGGCCATCCGGCGCTGCATTCTGGAGGAGCCAGATCCATGACAGCCAAAGCCTCCGAACAGAATGCGGCACAGAACCAGAAGTCCCAGAGCCTGCCAGAAACCGATTGGCCGCCAGCCGAACAGCTCCGGCAAGAGCCAGTTCCACAGGTGCATCACCACTTCTCCGAACAGCGCTACAAAAAGAACCGCCGCCGGCGGAGCCACAAAATAGATCCATTTTCTCTTCATGTTGGTTCCCTCACTTCCAGGTAATCTCGTTGTACATTTTCTGTAATCGGCGGCGCAGATGGCGCACTGCGTAGCGCTTGCGCGCCAGCAGCGTGTTCACGTTCACGCCGATCTCCGCCGACAGCTCTTTGAAGCTGCGCCCTTCAAATTCGTGCGCAATGAATACTTCACGCTGCTCGGCGGGCAGTTCGCTCAGCGCAATTTCCAACTCATCGAAAACTGCGTTGCGGAGGTAGAGCGCCTCTGGTCCGGCATCGCTTGATGCCAGCAAGTCTTCAATCGGAAGTAACTCTCCGTCTACGCCTTCCAAGGCCACATCGGCAAAGGTTTCCGGCTTCTTCTTGCGAAAGAGATCTGTGATGCGGTTGCGCGCAACCGTGAAAAGCCAGCCCGTCACGTAGTCAATTGGTTTGAGCAGGCGATAGGCTTCTACCAGTTCAAAAAAGACTTCCTGGAGAAGATCCTCAACGTCGGACTCATCGGGTACCCGCTTGCGAATGAAGTTGCGCAGCCGCGGGCCTGCTTCGGCGATCGTTGCGGAGATTTGCCGGTCTTGCTCGATCATTGAAATAGCGCTCACGGGCTCATCCATCCACTTCTGAAGACGGACGGTGGCCGCAAATATTGTAGAGGTTTGATGGGACGATACGGACCTGCGCGCCTGCGACCGACAGAATTGAAGGCGCGGCGGCTACATCTTCTGCAGATTGGCAAACTTTTCCATCAGCTTTTTCATGCCGTGGCGATTAAACATCACGGTCAGTTTGGCGTCTTCGCCGTCGCCTTCGCGCATCAGGACGGTACCTTCGCCGTACTTCGAGTGACGGACACGCTGTCCTTTTTTGAGACCAGCTGCGCCACGCGGCTCGGAAATGTCGATGGCGGGGCGAGGCAGTGCGCCGGGCTTGACGATGCCGGCTTTGCCGCCGAAGAAGTGCGCGATGTTGTCGATGGAATTTGGTTTGTCTGGCGGCACTTCCGTCGCTCCCGGTGCTCCCGCACTCTTACTTTTTGGCACTTCCGCGCTTTTACTCTTTGGACTGGATTCGTTGGCAGTAGATGAAGTTCTTGGCGTCATCCACGAGGCTACGAAGGGCTTGGAGGCAGAGCTTTTTTTACCGGCAGTGGCGGGGTTGTAGATTTCCTGGCTCTCGTCTTCGTAGTTGTAGTGCTGCTCGCCGTCGAAGTCGCCGGAGTGGGCGCGGCGACGATGGGCGCCAAAGCCGGAACCGTATGCAGGCGTGGTCCAGGCTGGGCTGCGGCCGCCGAGGTTCTCGATCAACTGGCTGGGGACTTCTTCAAGAAAACGCGAAGGAATGCTCTGCTCGGGAGCGTCGTTGCCGTAGCGGCGGCGATAGTGAGCGCGCGTGAGGATCAGCGAGTTCATGGCGCGCGTCATGCCCACGTAGCAGAGACGGCGCTCCTCTTCGAGTTCCTCGGGATTGGAGAGCGTGCGCGAGTGAGGAAACAGGCCCTCTTCGAGGCCGGCCAGAAACACCAGCGGAAACTCCAGGCCCTTGGCGGCGTGCAGCGTCATGAGCGTCACGTGGGAGTCGGGGTCGTACTGATCGGAGTCCGAGGCCAGGGCGGCATTGTCAAGGAACTCGGCCAGGGTTTCGCCGCGCACCTCCGCATCGTGGGCCGCGTTCGCCAGTTCCTTCAGGTTCTCAATACGGCTGAAGGCCTCCGGCGAGCCCTCGGTCTCAAGCGCCTTGATGTAGCCGGTGCGATCGATGAGGAACTTGATCAATTCAGGAAGAGTGGCGGCGTCGCCGGGGGCGCGGAAGGGTGGCGTTGCGGCGGAGGCCTCGCCTTCCTCTGATATCCCAGGTCTCAAAATCGAGACCTGGGGCACCCGATCGGATTTTGAGGTTGAGGTCTTCGGCATCACGAGGAAGGGGCGCTTGGACTGGGCGGCGAAGGGGGAGAAATTTGAGGCGTCGAGCAGAGGAATCTGGTCCGCACTGCCGCCGAAGTCAAAGTTGGTGGCCGAGTCGGCGCTGGCGGCGTCGGGGTTGACGGAGTCTGTGTCTGCCGAATCTGTTGATGCGCCGCCGAACTCGAAACCAGTATCGGCGTCTTCGTCCTGCGCAGCACTGGCCGAGAGCTTGCCAGCAAAGTCGGGGTCCATCATGGCCTGCGCGTCGAGGATGATCTGGCGGAAGGGTTCAATGGCCGAGAGAGCGCGCGCGGAGAGGAGATGGTTGGCGATGGCCGCGCTGAGGGCGTCCCAGGTGGACTGGCCGGTTTCGAGAGCCAGCCGCTCCAGCGTTTCGAGGGTGGTCTTGCCGATGCCGCGAGCCGGGGTGTTGATGACGCGCTGCAGAGCCATCGAGTCGTGCGGATTGCGCACCAGGCGCAGGTAGCCGAGCATGTCCCTGATCTCGGCGCGCTCGTAAAAGCTGAAGCCGCCGACCATGGTGTAACTGATGTTGTAGCGGCGCAGGGCCTCTTCCACCAGGCGCGACTGCGCGTTGGTGCGGTACAGAACGGCGCAGTGGCCAGCCGCTTCGGGGTTTGGCGTTTCGGAGGAGTTCGACTGCTGGCGCAAAAAGGCCTGAATGCGGTCGGCGATGAAGAGGGCTTCGTTTTCGCCGTCGGGCGCCTCGTAGTAGCCGATGAGCGCGCCGCCTTGCCGATCGGTCCAGAGCTTCTTGCCTTTGCGTTGGAGATTGTTGGCGACCACGGCGCCGGCGGCCTCGAGAATGACCTGCGTGGAGCGGTAGTTCTGTTCGAGGCGAACGATGCGAGCGTTGGGAAAATCTTTCTCAAATTCGAGAATGTTGCGGATGTCGGCGCCACGCCAGGAATAAATGCTCTGGTCCTCGTCGCCGACGGCGCAGACGTTTTTCCGCTCGCCGGCCAACAGCTTCATCAGCTCATATTGCGGGCGGTTGGTGTCCTGGTACTCGTCCACAAGCAGATAGCGGTAGCGGCGCTGGTAGCGCTCGCGGGCTTCGCTGGACACTTTGAGAAGGCGCACCGCCTCAAGCAGCAAATCGTCGAAGTCGAGGGCGTTGTTCTTGCGCAGCTCGGCCTGGTAGCCCTTGAAAATGTGTGCGATACGCTCGCTGTTAGGGTCCTTGGAGGCCAGGTAATACTCCTGCGGATCAACCATGTGGTTCTTGGCCCAGGAGATGCGGCCGAGCACGGTGCGCGGGGTCAGTTGCTTGGTGTCAAGCCCCATACGGCGCATGATCTGCTTGACGATGCCCTGCTGATCGTTCTCGTCAAAGATGGCAAAGGAGCGGGTGAGGCCCTCGCCGCCCACCTTGAGCGCTTCAATATCGCGCCGCAAGATACGCACGCAGAGGGAGTGGAAGGTGGCGATCAGAGGCTTGGCCAGCGAGGCGTGGTCCAGCAGCTTGTCGACGCGTTCGCCCATCTCCTTGGCGGCCTTATTGGTGAAGGTGACGGCCAGAATCGAGTCGGGGGCGACGCCTTTTTCCTGGATGAGCCAGGCGATACGGCTGGTGATAACGCGGGTTTTGCCGGAGCCGGCCCCAGCAAGGATGAGCAGGGGGCCCTCGGTCGTTTCAACGGCGGCGCGCTGTTCGGGATTCAGATTGGAGAGGAGCGGCTGCAAGGCGAAGGTCCAGGAGGGAAGCGTCCTTATCTAGTGTACCGTTCAGGGCTGTGGACGCGCAGGATGCGGGGTGACCGGCAGGATACGGGAGGGTTATGGCGGGTTCTAAGCGAAAACGTACAAATTGTACAATATGTCTATTTTGTACAATTTGTACGTTTCAGGTAGACTTGAGTCATGCCTACTGTGTCTGCAACACACGCGAAACAGAACTTTGCCGCCATTCTGGATGCTGCGCAGCGGGAGCCGGTGCGGATTCGCCGGCATGAGCGGGAGGTGGCAGTAGTTATGTCTCTGGAGGAGTTCGAGCGGCTGCACCAGAACAGGTGGGCCGAGTTCAACCGTCTTTCGGCAATCGCCGCGAAGCAGGCAAAGGCCAATGGACTTTCGGAAGAAATCCTGGCAGAAATTCTGACTGACTGATGCCCGACGCCGAACGCCTGGTTATGGACAGCAACGTAGTGGTAAGCGGAATGCTCTTTCCTGGCGCAACTCCTGGACGCGCGTTGATGAAGGCGCAGACCCGCAACGTATTGGCCTCGGAGGCAACGCTTCTCGAATTGGTTGAGGTAATGAGCCGCGCCCGTTTTGATCGGTACGTTGAGGCTGAGGTCCGGAGGCAACTTGTTGCAGCCTATATGAATGCCTGCGAGACAGTCGAAATTACTTCTTCCATCCGCGCTTGCCACGACGCGCGTGACGACAAGTTTCTCGAGGTTGCTGTCGATGGACGCGCGGAAATGATTGTGACCGGCGACCAGGACCTTCTGGCCCTTCATCCATTTCAAGGCATTGCAATTCTCACGCCCTCGGATTATCTGGAACAAGAGTAATGCGCGCAGTCGCCGAATTATCCAAGTTATCCTGAAGCAACAATGACTAACACGGATAAGTCCGGCGTTGCCGGCGGCAGTACTTTGAATGAGGGGCGGGTGCGCGTGCGGCGTGTGGCGGTTTACTGCGGATCGGCAAATGGAAGCCAACCAGCATTTCGCGCCGAGGCCACGGCGTTGGGCAAGGCGATTGCCGCGGCCGGAATGGACCTGGTGTATGGCGGAGCGAATGTGGGGCTGATGGGTGCGGTGGCCGACGCGGTGCTGGCGGGAGGCGCTGAGGTGATTGGCATTTTGCCCGCGGTACTGGCCGGCAGGGAGATTGCCCACACCGGCCTGACTTCGCTTGAGATGGTTCCCACAATGCATGAGCGCAAGGCCCGCATGGCTGAACTGGCGGATGCGTTCCTGGTGCTGCCGGGCGGCTACGGAACACTCGACGAGCTAATGGAGGCAGTTACGTGGGCGCAGCTCGGGCTGCACGACAAGCCTTGCATCTTGATTAATACGGCCGGTTATTGGAACGGACTGCTCGAGTTTCTCGATTCAATCGTCGCCGCGGGGTTTCTGAAGGCGGAGAACCGGCAATTGCTGCAGGTGGCCGAGAGCGCGGCCGATGCGGTGCGGATGGCTGCCGGATGACGTAGGGGCACTCCCGGCGTCCTTTCGCGGTATGATTCTCCCATGTCTACCAAGCTCCGCTGGGGAGTTCTCAGCACCGCGAATATCGGCCTCAAGAAAGTCCTCCCTGCCATGCAAAAGGGAGAAAACACCGCTATCGTTGCGATTGCCTCGCGCGATCTGGCTAAAGCCCAGGCGGCGGCAGCGGCACTCAATATTCCCACGGCCTACGGCTCCTATGAAGAGCTGCTCGCCGACCCGAATATCGACGCGATCTACAATCCCCTGCCCAATCAGTTTCACGTTCCCTGGACCATCAAAGCGGCTGAAGCGGGCAAGCATGTCTTGTGCGAGAAGCCCATTAGCCTGACCGTGGCTGAGGCGAAAACGCTGCTCGATGTGCGCGCGCGGACAGGCGTGAAGATCTGCGAGGCGTTTATGATTCGCAGCTTTCCGCAGTGGCTTCGCCTGCGCGAGCTGCTGGAGGAAGGGCGCATCGGAGAACTTCGCTCAATCACGGGTTTCTTCAGCTACTTCAATGTGAACCCGGCGAATATACGCAACAAATTTGAAGGCGGAGGAGGAGGCGTGTACGACATTGGATGTTATCTGATCCATGCTTCACGCTATGCGTTCAGGCAGGAGCCGACGCGCGTGGTCGCGACGCTCGACCGCGATCCGGAGATGCACGTCGACCGGCTGGCTTCAGGGATTCTGCAGTTTGCCGGCGGGCACTCGATCTTTACGTGCAGCACGCAGTTGATTCCGTATCAGCGCATGCATTTTCTGGGCACGCGCGGGCGCATCGAACTGGAAATCCCCTTCAATGCTTTTCCGGATCGGCCAACGCGTCTCTTCATCGACAGCACTGGCGACTTGACCGGCAGCGGCATTACGACAGAAACGTTCCCGGCGTGCGATCAGTACACGATGCAGGGCGAGGCATTTGCGAAAGCAGTGCGCGAAGATACCGAGGTTCCAGTACCGCTGGAGGACTCGATTAGAAACATGGCTGTGATTGAAGCCGTCTTCAACTCTGCCCGCTCAGGCCAGTGGGTAACACCGCAAAGCTGACGAAGAACCGGCGCAGGCAATCACCTGCGCCGGCCTATATCTTAAATTGCTGTAACTTACTTTGAAGGGGCGGCTTTCTTCTGCGCTTCCCAGCGACGCCTGACTGCCTCGGCAATGCGCTTGCGGCCTTCTGGCGAAAGGTTCCTTTTCTTCTTCGCAACTTTCTTCGTGGACTTTGGCGGGACGGGTGTAACTACCGCTACTGCCTTCTTTGGCCTGCCAGCCTTCTTCTTTGGCGCTGCCACAGCGACGCCGCTCAGCAACGCGCGCGCCTGCTGCAACAGGGCGATCTCGCGATCGACGGATGCAATGATATCTGTTACTCCCATAGAGCCTCCCTTTGTCCAGGCGAACTTCACGATCTTTGCGTAGCCGACTCGCACCGCAAAATGAGTTACTCGCCAGAAGATACGATAGACGGTTGTCTATTGCTTTGCAAATGAAATAACTCCCCTGCTGATGAAAAGAAGTTATTGATTCCCGCTGTGTTGCTGCCGGACTAACTCGACGCGTTCAGAGTAACTTGCTCATAGACGCGTTTAGATGATGCGATGTTGTTCATGAAAATGTCGACTAACTCGCTACTGAATTATCCCTGTTGAGCCAGTGCTGCGCACTCCTTCAGATCGCGGCAGAAAGCGTCGATGCGCGCTAGATCAGTATCCCAGGCAAACATGATGCGCGCCGCGCCGCCGATAAAGGTATAGAACTTCCATCCGCGCGCGCGAATCCGGTTGAGCACATCTTCCGTCGCTTCAAGAAATGCCGTATTCGCCTCAACGGGTCCGGCAAGCCGCACGCCCGGAATTCCCGCGACCTGATCGGCGAAGTAGCGCGCGCACCGATTGGCATGGGCCGCATTGCGCAGCCATGCGCCGCTCTCGAGCATGCCCACCCATGGGGCGGAAAGAAAGCGCATCTTTGAAGCCAGTTGGCCGGCCTGCTTGCAGCGGTAGTCGAAATCCGTGGCTAGTTTGCGATCGAAAAACAGAACCGCTTCTCCCACAGCCATGCCGTTCTTGGTGCCACCGAAGCACAAAACATCCACGCCGTTCTTCCATGTCATCTCCGCCGGGCTGCAGCCGAGGCTAGCGCAGGCGTTGGCGAAGCGCGCCCCGTCCATGTGCAGAGAAAGGCCGTGCGTCTTGCATTGATCGGCGATGGCGCCTAACTCCGCCAGCGTATACACGCGGCCGGTCTCGGTGGATTGCGTGACGGTGACGGCGCGCGGCTTGGGGTAGTGAATATCCTGGCGCTTGGTGGCCAGTTCGTGAATGGCCGCCGGGGTAAGTTTGCCGTCAACGCTGGGGGCAACGAGCAGCTTCGATCCGTTGGAGAAAAACTCCGGCGCGCCGCACTCATCGGTCTCGACATGCGACTGGTCGCAGCAGATGACTCCATGATAGGACTGGCACAGCGAGGCCAGCGCAAGGGAGTTGGCGGCCGTGCCGTTGAAGACAAAGTAGACTTCGCATTCGGTCTCGAAGAGTTCGCGAAATGCGTCGGCGGCCCTGGCCGTCCAGGGGTCGTCTCCATAGGACGTTACGTGCCCTTGATTGGCGGCTTCCATGGCGCTCCACGCCTCGGGACAGATGCCCGCGTAGTTATCGCTTGCAAATTGCTGAACCAGTTCAGTGGAATCAATATCGGTCATAGTCTTGTCCTTTTTGATAGAAGGTATGTGAATAAGAGAAGATCCTGGGCACGTAACGGTACCTTGGTCAGGGATAAATCGCCGCGGGACCAGATACGAATTGGGGGCTGGCGTTGAACCAGCAGCGCCGCACTCCCCTTGAGCAGCAATGGCTCGCCATCCAAATGATTGCGGGCTTGAGGGCATGTTGCGCGGCGGGGGCCTTGCGATTACCCGGCTCTCCGCGCGTTTCCCTCATATTCTTCAATCATATAACTTGCAGAGCCGCTGGCTATTCACGGACCGCCGTGCGATGATTTCAGGCTCGCAGGTGCTACCCCAAAAGTGTCATTGACCCCATTGGTGCGTTCCTCTAACTTACCTAGAAAGCGAGTGTTCGGTGCGTCCATACGTAGTACGAACAGCAACAATGGATTAGACCTCATGGAGCCTCGCGTCTCCGGGCCTAAGGGGGATTGATGCTTTTGCCTCTGCTCCAGATTGCATCCATTGCAGCTCTGACGATTTGCCTTTACCGTTGGAAAGTCGGTTCGAGCCGGCGGAATGCGCAGTCCTGGGATTCCATTGTGGCTCGCCTGCGCATGGATAACTGTACCCGCAGTCTTGGGGATCAGTCCATTTGGAACGGCAATCTCAATGTCACGCCGGAAGAGAAATGGCGTCTCATTCAAGGCGTACATGGCCTCTGGACAATGTATGAGAACGCCCGCGTGATGCTGGAGATGGCCGACTATGCGGCGCGCAACGGCGACTCGGTTGACCCCGAGCTGCTCGCCACGCTGCGCAGCGATGCGATGCAGATCAGAGTTTGCGTGCTCAGCGCACTGGCGAAGTATGCATTCGGCCAGGCCACTGAGAGCATCAGCGTGAATATGACCCGCGCCGCGGCGATGTATTCCGAGATGGCCGCGCGGACAGCGGAACTGCTTGCGGCGAATGGCCGGGAGATGGCACCCAATTTCGTGGCCGCTATGTAATCGGGTTTCTTGAATAGAAAAGCCCCGGCTATGGCCGGGGCTTTTTCGTGCGTTCTCTCGATGATCCTTCAGGCTAGTTGCGTATTGAGAAGACGCTTCGAAAAGAAGAGCCGCTATTCCGCGACCCCTTCTTTGCGAAAGGCCTCCAGCATCTTTCTTGCCATGGGCACGACAGCTCCATTTGTGCCTAGAAGCTGACCTTGCGGCCAGGGAACCACGTGAGTTGAATGGAAGTGTTCGTCACCGTCTGCTCGCCGGGCAGATAGATGGGAGCTTTGTACCGCTCATAAGTAAAACTGCCATTCGCTTCGAAGTCTTTGCCGATGCGTTTGACTACCTGGAAGTTGAAGTCGTTCAGGGTAGTGCCGCCGGGGATGAAGTCTTTTGAAGCTTTCTGGTGGCGAGCACCAGCCTGAATCCATTTATTGCCGCTCAGGTGATAGGTGATCCACGCCTGGCCGCCCTTATCTTCGCGGCCGATCCAGTCGCCGAACAATTGCCCCTTGTTTGTGTAGCCCTGCACCTGAACCTCTTCCCAGTACTGATAACGGCCTCCGATGCTAAGCGGAAACGAGGAATCGGTGTTCACCGCTTCGACGCGCGCATCCAACTTAGGAATTCCTGGGAGATGGGAGAGATACAGTCCCGGCCTGTACGTGCCGTGCCGAGGTTTGAAGAGCGGACTGACTGCGTCGTGCGCCTCCATGTCGGCATAGAGTGTGAGCCAGTTGTGCGGGAAAGGGAGGCGATAAGCGAAGTCGAAGGCACCGAAGCGCGCACCGGGGTCCTTGGCGCTGAGTTTTGTCTTGGTGTCGACACTGTCGAAGCTGAAGAAGCTTTGCAGAAAGGTGTGGAGGTTGATGGGCTCGTGCCCCTTGCCACCCCAGATGGTGGCGCGCGCAAAGCCGAATTCAAGATCGCGCCAGGGCTTGAAGCTGACCTTCTCGACATGGAGCCATGGATCGTTTGGATCGGTGTGTCCCTTGAGCGATCCGACCAGAAACTCATAGCGCAAGGGGCCGAGGACACGGGAAAGGCCGGGAATATGCAGCGGCTCGATACGGTTGATGCGGAAAGAATAGATATTCTCGGCGTTGTTGGAGTAGGCCATGCCGGCGCCGAGGCCAGGTCCGAGCCAATCGTCCTGCTTGCCGAAAGAAATTTCATGGCCGAGCAGGTGGACGGAGGCGTACGCCTCGATCAGTCGGCCATTGGTGGCTGCCGCAATTGGTCCCATAGGAATGGTGGCCTGGTTGTAGGGCAGGCCCGTGGTTGGGTTGATGAAAGGAACGTGGTCTATGGCGGTGGAGAGTTCGTTGGCCAGAGAGGTGAAGTAGCCGGCCGCCGAAGGCGCACGCTGAAACTCGCCGCGCACGTAGAGCAGAAAACGGCCCGACGAGGCGTGTCCGCTCAAGCCGGAGTAGTTGTTGAAACCATTCTCAAACGGCCGGCCGTAGTCGTTGATGACTGTGGAACCAAGATGAAAGCTGTCCTGGAGCGGCGTGCCGCCGATTGCGCGCATCACTGAGTAACTGGATTCGAGTTCTATCTGCCCCTTGCCTGCCTGGCAGGAAGCTTGCGCGTCGGAATGCAACTCGCGCCGGAGCGCCGCGTAGAGATCCTGCGCCTGGCTCGCAGTGGAGTCTCCATACGTCTCGGCATCGCTGATTCCATCGCGGGTTTCTTCCAGCATGTGTCTCACGCTGGCGCGGGTCCACGGACGCATCCCGAGGTAGACGTTGCTGGCGTAGCCCATGGCATAAAGCCGCATCAGGGCCGGATAGATCCAACTGTCAACCGGGATATAGGCCGAGTCCGCCGTCGCGGACTCGCAGTCTGGGGCGAGAGTGGCATCGCCGCGTATCGGCGGCTGGGCCACCTGCGGCGAGGCAATCGCCTGCGCGTCAAGTTGGAGGGTGGACACGAAAAGAGTGCACGCTGCGAAGGCGCATGCGATCGCATACCGAATGACTGGAATCTGAGTTCTATGCCGGGTCAGCTTCATTTTCCTCTCTTCATTGCGGCGCGCACAGACCACGGCATTGCAATCAACTGGCGCAGGTTGCAGGGAGGCGCATCTGTCAGCATCACTTGTTCGCTGCCGGCGAGCCTTTGCTCCAAAAGATTGCAATCGCCGTCCGGACGAGAATCGAAAGATCGCCGAGAATGCTTCTGGACTGGACGTATTTGTCGGCCAGATCCAATTTGATGGGAAGAATGCGCTCCCGGTAATCGCGCAGGGGATCTGGGCTGCCAGCCAGAATTGCTTCTTCGTTCCGAAAACAGATGGATGCCAGGTCGGTGATACCGGGGCGCACGGCGAGAATGTTCTGGTACCGTTCCCGGTAGGCATCAACGTACTCGGAAACCTCCGGTCGGGGCCCGACCAGGCTCATCTCTCCACGAAGCACGTTCCAGAACTGCGGAATCTCGTCGAGCTTCGCATTTCGAAGCAGCCTGCCTAGCCGGGTAATGCGGGCGTCCCCCGCAATCGTGATCGAAGGGCCGGAAGAGCTTGACCGCATGGACCGGAACTTCCACAAGCGAAACCGCCGAAAATTGCGGCCCACCCTCTGCTGGGCAAAGAAGACCGGGAATCCGGAGTCGAGTACGATGGCCGCGCAGAGAAGAAGCAGCAATGGCGAAAGAACAACAAGTGCGGCAGCACTGACGACGATGTCGAAGAGCCTCTTCACGCGAATGCTCATACAAGCGCGGGAACAGCGACCGGGGTCTGCTTCTTGAACCGGGCGCCGACTTCGCGAACAACCTCGATGACGCGCGCGACATCGCTGTCGGTCATCGCCGAGTAAAGTGGCAGCGTCAGCAGGCGTGGATATTCGTCGAGGGCGGCCGTGCAGGGGGCGCGCATTTCGAGCCGGTCATGGTAGTAGGGATGCAGGGGGATGGGAATGAAGTGGACACTGCAATTGACTCCGCGCTCGCGCATCTCGTTGAAGAACCGTGCCCTGTCAATGACGAGGCGATCGAGGTTCAAGCGAAGAATGTAGAGGTGCCAGGCATGTTCGCCAAGGACGCCGCCGGCAGGAATCTGGAATTCCGGCAGCGCGGCAAATGCCTGGTTGTAGACCTGGGCAATCTCGGCTCGGCGGGCGTTCATCTCGTCAAGGCGGGCAAGCTGGTGGATGCCGATGGCGCCCATGATGTCACTCATGTTGTACTTGAAGCCGCATTCGACAACGTCGTAATGCCAGTTTCCTTTCTCGCTGTAGCGGTTCCAGGCGTCGCGGCTTATCCCGTGGAGGCAGAGAATGCGCATGCGGTCGTAGAGTTCCTCGGAAGGCGTGACGACCGCACCGCCTTCTCCTGTGGACAAGTTCTTGGTGGCATAGAAGCTGAAGGCGACCGCATCGCTTTGGCCGCCGCCGATACGGACCCCGCGATAAGAGGCGCCAGTTGCGTGTGCCGCGTCCTCAATCACTTTGAGGTTATGCGTTTGCGCTAACTCCCAGATCGCTTCCATATTGCAGGGAAGTCCGGCGATGTGCACGGGGATGATGGCGCGCGTGCGCGGCGTGATGAGCCGGGCAATGCTGCGCGGATCGATATTCAGGTCCGGGCCGATATCGGCCAGGATGGGGACCGCCCCCACCTGAAGGATTACGTTGATCGTGGAGCAGAAGGTCAGCGGCGTGGTGATGACTTCGTCGCCCGGGCCGATGCCCAGCCCGGCAAGCGCCAGGTGCAGCCCCGCAGTGCACGAGTTAACCGCGAGCACATGCTTGCTGCCGACAAACCTTCCCAGGGCAGCTTCCAACTCGCCTACCTGCGGCCCGGTCGTCATCCAACCGGAACGGAGAACGGAAACCACTTCCTCAATCGCATCCTCGGTCACATCCGGCAGGCAGAAAGGCACTGTATGCAACTGAGATTTTTCTTGTATTGCTTTCATGAGCGAACCTTTCAGGGTTTGTCTGAATTTGCGAAGCTCGGAGGGGAGCCAGCGCCGGACCACTAGTTTGATCGCGGTGTGGAGGAGGACGCGGATGTCGGTCCGCAAGTTCATCTCCCGGAGGTATTTCAATTGAAGGGCAATTTTTACCGGGCGGATTCTATCGACATACTCCCTATCGGCGTTAGCGACGCTGGACAGCAGCAGGAATTCGTCGAAGTTGACCAGGGTCGCCCAATCCGTGAGTCCGGGGCGAAGATCGAGGATCTGTTGTCTTTCGCCCTGGAAGGAGCCTACGTAACGCCACAACTCCGGCCGCGGGCCGACCAGGCTCATTTCGCCCATGAGGACGTTAAAGAGCTGCGGAAGCTCATCGAGCTTGGTGGCGCGCAGCAGTTTTCCCAGTCTGGTTACCCTGGGATCCTGGCTCTGAATCGCTCCGTTCCCTTGCAAGTCCGCGCCCGGAACCATAGACCGGAACTTGACCATCAAGAAGGGCTCTCCAAACCGGCCCACGCGTTTGCTGCGGTAGAGAATGGGACGGCCGTTGAAAAGCCAAATGGCGAGAGCGACGACCAACAGCACCGGCGCGCTGAGAAGCAAGGCAATTGAGGCCCCGCACACATCGATGAGTCTCTTGAGCGCGAATCGACGTGTCCGATGGCTACGCAGCAAACCACCACGCAGCGGCGCAGCCGCTCCGCATAGTCTTATCCGTGTTTCAACGTGCATGATTACGTCCTTCAAGGCTTCCGAATCCAGCAGAGTACGTGAGTGCGCAGCAGCGGGACGGTGTTGAACGCCGCATAGAGAGAAGGGTGTATCTGTGTAACTCGGCGGCTGATAGGCGGTGCAAGAGTCACGCGCCAGGATGTCAGGCTTCCCTCGGGGAACAGCTTGCGAACGCGCTGAAGGGGCATCGCCCGAACATCGGGGTTGTTAGGATGCTTGTAGAGGAAGTCGTACCAGAGGATGCCTCCACCGGGCTTGACGAGCGTCCACATGCCGGCCGCAAGGTCCTGCTGAAATGCATCGTCCAGAATCGAAGTGAAGGCCATGGACTGGTACACGATATCGAAGGAGCCCGGCTCAACCGCAATTTCGCGGGCGTCGCCCGAGACAAGCTTGACGCCGGATGGAAGCCGCAAACGGGTGATCGCCAACCTGCCGGGAAGCAATTCGTTGCCGGTAAGATTCTCGGGGCGGAATCCGAGCCGGATCATTCTCAAAAGGTCGTCGCCGTTGCCGCATCCGATTTCGAGCAGCCGCCTCTCGTCGAGTGGAGCGATACCGCATGTTTTGATCCAGCGGATGAAGGCCCGCTCTTTCTCCTGTCCCGACAAGTACACATCCGGGGCCAGGGGACTGTACATCGGCGCATTGAGTTCCTTGCCCTCGCGCGCTCGGCGCTCGTAGCACTCAATGATGCGCTCGACTTCGGTAATTCTTGTCTCTTCCATGGCAGGTTCGCCCACTTCTTGTTTGCGCTTGAAGATTGGGGACGTAAGGACACAATCAGGTCAGGCCTCTCCATCGGGAGGAGCGTCCGCTTGAAAACTCCTGTCTCAAATGGATCGTTTTGCCCGCAGCCAGGAAGTCAGGAGGCAAAAAACCGCTCGGCGATAGGGCTGCTTGGTTCGTGAGTTGAACTGAGACGATCAAACAGGTTCACGGTATGCAAGAGCGACTGGTCGACATCGAAGAGCGAGAATGCACGGGTTCGGCCGGCGGCCGCCATGCTCTCGCGAAGATCCGCATCCTCCAGGATGCGCTTGAGGGCGCCTGCGAAACCTTCCGCATCGTCTTCGGGGACAAGAATTCCGGTTTCGCCCTGTTTTACGATTGTGTTTACGGGAGCGATATCGCAGGCCACCACAGGCAGAACGCTCGCCATGGCTTCGACGAATACCACGCCAAACCCTTCCTTCTTTGTCGGCAAGGCGAAGACATCGATGGCGGAGAAGATGGCTAACACGTCTTCTCTTTGGGGCAAGAATCCGGTAAACGTGACTGACTTGCTGATTCCCAACTGCTCAGCCAGAGCATCCAATGATTTCTGCTCTGGTCCTCCGCCGGCAATCAAGAACTGGACAGACGGCAGTTCCTGAAGCAGAAGACTCGCCGCACGCAATAAACACTCATGTCCCTTGTGCGGTATGAGCCTGGCGACCGTGCCTACGATCGGCGCGGCCGGATCCAGCCCGTAGGTCCGGCACACCTCCGAGCGGACGTTAGGCGACCTGCTCCCTTCGCGAAATTCGCCAAGTTCGACCCCTTGACCGACCGTTATCAGCTTCGACTCCGGGGCGATGCGGTTGGCAATTGCGTGAGAACGCTCCGTGTCGGAGACAAAGAGCAGAACATCGCACAAGCCGGCAGCCCACTTTTCGATGACCCGCAACAGCCAGTCGAGAAACTTGTTGCCAGCGCGCCTGAAGGCGAAGTCATGAGCCGTGTGGATAATGACAGGGGTTCCGGCAAGCCTGGCCGCCAACCGGCCGATAATACCTGCCTTACTGTTTTGCGTGTGCACAATGTCGTAGCCATCCCGCCGCAACATCCAGTAAATCTTCCAGAGCGCAAGGATGTCGGAAGGCGCGAACAGCCTGCGCCCCAGTGGAACTTGTTCCAGACGCCATCCCTCCGCCCTAATCTCACTGACGCGGCTCGGTGCATCCGGATACGACCATCCAGAGCACGCGAACGTGATGTCATAACCGTGCTCGCGCAACACTCTCGCCAAAGGAATCGCGAATCGATGAACGGAAAACGACTGCGTGGAAATCATCAATACTTTCTTAGTCACACAACACCTCCGGCATTTCTGTTGTCGAGCATCTCGCGGCTTGAGGCGACGGCACGCACATGCGATGAATTCATCCGCTGCATCACGGCTCACCTCCTGGCAAGGTAACGGGCAGCTAAAGCAGCCAATGGCATCAATCGGCCGCGGCCGTGGCGCATCGCTATCCTGTAGGTTTCAAGCCGCGCTTCTCCGCGGTGGCTGTTCGCGGCTCCGCCCAACTCGAAGTTGGAAAGTACGCACGGCATTTTGACAAACTTCATCCCGCCCACTTTGCAGCGCCAGAGAAAGTCGTAGTCCATGGCAAATGCGAGAGTCGTATCAAAACCGCCGAGCCGCTCGTAAACGGTTCTGCGAACAAAACAGCTGATATGCACATAAGGCATCAGAACGGGCAGAAGCCAGTCCGGGCGATTGCGCCAGACGGCGCATGGCGCATTCTCTCCGCGCCGATACATGTGCGCGTTTGCCAGCACGATGTCGGCATCGGGGTTCTCGCGCGCCGCGCCCAGAACGCGCTCCGCGCAATCGCGCTCATACCAGTCGTCGCTATTGAGAATGAACACTATATCGCCGGTGCATTCCTTAAGCGCCACGTCCCAGGCAGCGCTGATGCCGCGCACGTCGCCCTGCTCGAGCAGCTTCCACGCAATGGCGCCGCAGGGGCCGGAGTTTTCCGCGAACGATTGCCGAATGAGTCCGCGCGTGTTGTCGGTTGATCCGCCATCGACGAAGAGATACTGCTTGGGCGGGACCGTTTGACCCAGAACCGAGTCGATGCACCGGGTAATCGTCCGGGCAGAGTTCCAGCAGGCTGTAATTACGCTATAGGTAATGTCAGGTGTCATGGCGGGATGCACACTCATCACGAACGTTCAAACAGGACGGCGCGGCACTTCCAATAGAACGCGCGGGCTACGATCGCAACCGAGGCGGCAAGAAAGGCCGCCGGTCCGGAGTGCTTCATGGCGAAGTAGAAGCGGTGGGTAGCGATGCGGTTGTTCGCCTTGCGCGAACCGCCCGAAGATTGCTCTCCAATGTGCCGGATGGTGGATCCAAGATGGACGGCGGATCGGAAGCCCGCTTTGCGCGCGCGGTAGCAAAAGTCCGCCTCTTCGACGTATGCCGGGAAATAGTCCTCGTCCAGATAGCCGATGCGCTCGATGACCTCGCGCCGGATCATCATGGCCGCTCCCAGCACATAGCCGACGTCGACAATCTTTTCCCGCCGGTCGAAGCGCCGGCCGCGCTTGCGGTACGGGAAGCTGGCCCGGATGGCGAGAATCCGCCCGCCTTCGCACTGAATGACGTTCTCCTGGTTCGCCTCCAGGACAACCGGGCCAACCACGCCGATGTCGGGATGATCTTCGAGTACCCTGAGGCAAGGATGGATAAAGTCCTCGTCAAGAATGGTGTCGACATTGAGTAGAACAACTGCGTCGTAGCCCTTCTGAACGGCCGCCTTAATGCCGACGTTGTTGCCCCCGGAAAAACCGGTGTTCACAGAGAGGCAATGGAGAGTGATGCCGGGGTAATCCTGCCTCAGCGTCGCGACCGTATTGTCCGACGAGCCATTGTCGACAACGACGATGTCTTCGGGGCGCATAAACCTGTGCAGACGGCCGATCGAGTCGGCGAGGAACGGCTCCGAATTCCAGGTGACAAAGATGCAAGCGGTTTTCAAGATGGATTCACCCTTCACAACCCAACCCAGAGGAGGGCAGCGGATGGGCGGCCGCTTCGTCATTCCGAGGCGCGTCCACTAATAGAGGCGCCCGCTCCGGAAGAGGGGCGATGGACGGAAACTTCGGCAATTTCCGTGCCATCAGATAACTGGCGCAGAGATAGAACATGAACAAGGGACTGATCAATTGTGGATTGGTCCCGGAAGCGATATACATGCTGAGTAAAGCCAGGCCATGGGCCTTGTGGTTGACCCCGCCCGAGCGAAAGAGCCGGCGTATGGTCCACAGGCAGAGGCCTGTAAAGGCGCCGAACCAGAGGATGCCGTAATGAAAGATGGCATCCAGATGATCGGTCTCCATCCTGACTTCCCACGCGCCAGTGCCGCTTGAGTAAAAGGTGGCGCCGGCGCCATTTCCGATGAAGATGGTCCATGGTTTTTGTATGAATACCTGGATCACGGAATACGCGTGTCCGTATCGGACAAGCAGTCCGTGTGAATCGCTCACCAGGAAGGCGTCGTGCATGATTTCAAGAAAGCTGGGTAAGAAGAAGAGTCCCGCGATGACGGCGGCGACAACGCATAGCAAGCCGAAAATGCGATGGTTCTTCGCGCTGAGCAATATCCAGACTATGAACGCAAAAGCAATCAGGGCCCCCGCCTTGGACCCGGACAGCATCAACCCGGCGAGGCAGAGCATGACCAGCGGGAATTGTGAAGTCCTGGCGAAGTAAACGCTCGCTGGAACCATCCACAGTGTCGCCTGGAAATAGAGGCGATACTCCCCGATGCCTCCGTAGTAGGGCGCGTAGAGCGCGGAACAAAACTCAGGTATCCGGGTGATGAAGCCCATGGCCAATCCCTGGTACATCAGGGCAGTGAGGATCACCATCGCGATGCCCATGGTAAGAAAGGCATAGTACATACAGACGAGAACTCTTTGCGATCCCAGGATCGGCACCACCAACAGCGGCACAAAGAAGCCAAGAAACGGCGTCACTTGCGATATGGCGCCATTGTCGCCCGTCAGGTCCGCGCCATTGAAGAGCCCCATGAACAGACTGCACGCCGGCCACACTAGAAACAGCAGAGCTATGCCGAACTCCTCATACACGCGCAGGCGAAGCGGCCTGCGCGCAAAGGGAATGAGCAGGGCAAGCACAAGATAGCTGATGTACTTCAGGCCATGCGTTCCGCCCATGTCGTAGATATTGGCCAGTACGAAGAAGCCGAAAGGGATGCAGGCGAGCACTGCCTTCGGGGCGAGCGTCTCCCAAGCACCATAGTCGATGGCGCTTCGGTTCTCCGCTGCCTCTGGAAATGTATTCACGAGACCAGAACCCCGTCGTCATCAAGGCTCTCGAGCGCAGCGCCAACCGGCTGAGCGGACAGAAGGGAGGATTCGACCAGATTCAGGAGGCCGGAATCGAAGATCTCGGCAAGGTAAGTCAACAGCCGTTGGCGCCCATCTCCGGCAGTCAGGTCATCGAGCATCTCGCGCCAGGCTTTATCCGGGTCGGACGCCGACCCGAGAGTATAGCCCTGCGTGCCGAGCCCCAGCCTGCTCTTGTCGACTTTCTGAACCCTCTGCAGAACATAGAAGACGGTCCTAGCCAGGTGGATCTGCTGCTCGGTAAGCCCGGGAATCCGATGAATGCTGTCCAGAGTGGAGAAGTATTCCTGGCGAGTGGCCGACCGGGTGATGAAAGAGAAGCCGGAGTAGGGTGGGCGGGCCGCAACGACAACCGGAACCCCGAAGCAGGGAAACTCCATGCCGCACGTGCCGCCGCAGGTTACCACGGCATCGGCGCAATCAAAAAAGCTCCGCGTATTGATGTCCTTGACGATGCGGATGCGGCCTGGGCCCAGTTCGGCCAAGACCTTATCGATGGTTCCCTGCTCGTGGTAGAGCTCGACGCTTGGATGCTCTTTGACGATCAGGGCGACGTTCGGGTTGCGGATGAGCCTGCGGCAGGTTTCGACCAGCCACTGGCTGTAATCAGGGAAAAGCGTGCCGGGATAAGCGTGCGGCGCATCCTGAAAAATATGCGCCATAACCACAACCATTTTTTTGCCTTCGGCTGCGCCCAGTTCCCTTCGCAGTTCCTCGGCCGCCGGGGTGCGCTTGGCAGAGCTATAAGCGCGGATGAGGTCATGTTGAATCTCGCGGCCGGAGGTGCGCGCATTAAGCGCACTGCGGGCGGCATCCTGGACGGCGGGATCGGTGTCGAACGCCTGCACCAGCGAGGCATCCGCCGTGCGGCAATGGTCTTCATAATCCTGGCGGGTTCGATAGATGTGCGCCGACATGCCGTTCAGGTCAATGGCACAGAGCGAGGGGATGCCCCGCTGCTTGAGGATTTCAAACGTAATGCCCTGGCGATACGTGTTGTCGCCCAGAATGGCGAAGCTGCACTGTATTCGATCGAGGAGCCGCTTGACGCCGAAGTAGTAGGCCAGTTCGACCGCGGCCTCAAACCGGATACGCATGGAGAGCACTCCAAGCCGGGGCAACCCGTGGCGGCGCAAAAGATGATCGTAAATATGCCTGCCGATCGGGTGGGAATCGATCTTTAGCCTGACCAGCCGCTGCCCGCTGACAAGGTGGCGAAAGCAGCGCAATACCCCGGCAGGATGACGCAGGCAGCCGGAGAGCATGGTTCCGAAGGTACTGGCAATGTGCGGAATTGCAAAACTGCGAATGATCCGTCCTTCGTTCCCGCGGCCAAATCGCGTTGCCACCACCAGCGGCTTGAGGTTTTTTATTTCGGCGATCGCCACGGCTATCCGCAGGACGGCATTCAGCGCCACCTCTTCGCCGCAGGCGGGGTCCACGTAAAGCGAGCCCTGGCCTTGACCGATTCGAGCGAGTCTAGGCGCGAAGAACTTCCGATTCGCCTTGAGGTACTTGTCGAAGAGTACGGATGTCATTGGTAGGTCTGCTTTTGTTGGAGTGTTGGATTCATGAATCGGAGTTTCAACTGGCAGTTACGCTGGGCACGGCGGCGACAGAAGAACGGGATTGCCGCAAATCGGAAACATGCCGTACGCCGTTGTAAACAAGATAGGAGAGGTTCGCCGCCGCGCAGTAGGCGAGATACCCGTCCAGAAGACTGGAGCGCCAGGCCGTCGCGGTGATGAAGACGAGGATGTTGGGAAAGTCAAAGGAGCCGAGAATCGAAGTGCGCAGAGTACTGGACCATGAAGCGCTCAGCGCCGTCGAAGCGTGGCCGCTTCCCGCCTTGATCAGGTCGCGATGTGCCCTGTTGAGGGTATTGCTGAAGCCCGCAGCCAGGGCGAGCGCGCCGCCGATGCCGTGACCTTCCAGCGCTAAGCCAAGACCCAGACTTATAAAGTAGAGCCCGTGAAAGACATAGTGCGCCAGATCGTCCAGATAGGCGCCTGTAGCCGACGTGGTCTGCGTGCCTCTGGCCAGTGTGCCATCGGCGCCATCCAGCAGGAAGAACAGATGGAAGAGCGCGATTGCCCAGTAGTAGCGGCCAGTCATATTGAGCGCGGCCGCGGGCAGGCCAAGCAGCATCCCGAGAATGGTGATGCCGTTGGCGGAAACGCCGCATTTGTAAAACAGCCAGGCCAAGGGCGCGCTGGTCAGCCAGGCGTGCAGCCTGAAGATCAGGAAGTGCTCTTTGACCCGGCCTGCTCTGATCTGTGAGTAGCTATATTCGGTCGTCATCGGAAGAAATCTCGGGTGGGCTGGAAGGGGTGGCGTTCTCGGCGTGCAGGCAGGGGGCGCGATCCTATGGATGCGCGATCATTCCGCCAAAATCGCGGGCGGGCGCGGTGGTTCCAGTTGTGCGGCCAATCAAGTCCAGCTCGGCATGGATGGGGCGGCGGCGCAGGTCCTCGGCCGCCCTGCTTCTATAGAAAGACATGATGCGGTTGAAATCCTCGATGAAGTCGACTTCTCCCCAGAATGCGCCCTCGATGTCCTTGGCCAGGATGGCTTGCTCGGCGGACATCGAATAGAGAACGTCTTCCCACCACATCGAATGCTTCTGCTGGCGAATAAGCTGGTCCAGGCGGGCGGTAAAGCGGGGCAGGAATTCATGGGAGAAACTGGCGCACCCCACATACTCGCCCGAGGTCTCGGCCAGCGAAAGATCCTTGCCATACTTCACGACGCGGCCATCCTCGCAGTAGAACTTGTAGTCGGCTTCCGCGCGCCGGGTGACGTCGTAGAAGAGCACCGGGCTTCTGCGCTCTTCCATGATGATGTCGAGCGCCGGCTCGGAAAGGAAGACGTCGGCATTCATCAGAATGAACGAGCCTGCGCCGCGAAGTTCGTTGCGCGCAAACCAGAGCGAGGCGATGCTGTTGGTGACGTCGTAGAAGGGATTCTCGGCGAACTTCACTCCTTTGCCGGCGAGCATCTCCCGGATCAGGTCGCCCCGGTAGCCCAGCACGATGGTGATGTCTTCTATCCCCTTCCGGTGGAGCAGATCGATGCTGTATTCGATCAGCGTGGCTTTCTCGTCCAGGCGCACGGTGCATTTTGGCCTGCCGTCGATGTGCCTGCTTATTCTGGTGCCGCGGCCCGCGGCGAGCAAAATCGCATTCATTTGGAGATCTCCTTCAAGGCGGTTGCAAGTACGTCCATATCGGATTTCGCAAGGTTTCCCATGTGGCCTACGCGGAAGACCTTGTCCCTGAGAGCGCCGCCGTTAGGCGTGACAACCAGACAAAAGCGCGACTTGAGCGTGGAGTAGATGTCGTAGGCCGATGCGCCATTGGTGGGGGTAAGCGCTGTCAGGGCGTTGGATGGAGAGTCGGGAAAAACGGCAAACGGAAGGCCGTTGATCGAGGCACGAAAGTGCATGGCCATGGCCGAACATCTGCGCGTCAACTCCGCGGCGCCAACTGCCATGATCGAATTCAATCGCTCGTGGAGTTGGAGGATGACTCCCACGGCGGGAGTAAACGGCGTCTGTCCACGCTCCGCGTCGGCAAGATAGCGGGGGAAGGCGAAATAGTGGGACCGGATCTTTCGCCGCTTTACGTCCTCAAGCGCACGTGGTCCGAGGATCAGTATCGACAGCCCGGGAGCCAGGGCGAGTGCTTTCTGCGATCCGGTCATGAACAGATCGATGCCGAGGCCGGCCATATCGATGGGATCGCAAAGGAAGGCGCTGATGGCGTCGACAATGAAGAATGTGCCACTTCGGCGGCACGCCGCGCCGAGCCGATCGAGATCGTAGAGAACGCCGGTCGAGGTCTCATGGGCATTGACGAGCAGGGCCTTGTAGTTCTCAAGTTCGAGCGCGTCGATCCGCGCAGGCTTGATGGATTGGCCGGGTTCAAGGCGGATGGCGTCATAGGGGATGCCGTGGTCCTCGCAAATATCGCAGAAGCGCTGCCCAAAACCGCCGCCGACGACAATGAGCGCGCGGTCTTCCGGGCCCAGCAGATTGAGGACGGCGGCTTCCATCGCGCCGGTTCCGGAAGCGGTGAGCAGAATCATCCTCGAGCCTGTGGGCGCCGCGGCAAGCGCGCACATCATTTTTTCGCATTCGAGCACGGTCTGCGAAAATTCTTCGGTTCTGAAATAGGGGATCTGCTGGCTCGCGATGCGCAGGCTTTCTGGATACATCTGAACAGGACCGACGGTGAAGAGCGTTTGATGCATTGGTCCTTTCTCCGTGGGTTCTCTCTTTGCTGAAGCAATCGGGTCCCGGCCGGCCTCGGCAACAGGCAGGGGCGTGGGGAGCAGGGCAACGTCCATTGCCGGCGGAACCGGCAACGGCTGCAGCGCCGCCGAAGGACCGAAATACGTTTGCACGGAGGAGTTCCTCATCAGTCCAGGGTTCAAGCGGCCAGGTCGAGCGTTTTCCGCCGGCCCAGAACTTCAAGCCAGGGCATCTTGTGGGTTCTGACGGCGACCACGATGGTCGCAATCATGCCGAACAGAAAAGACAGGAACGTGGCCCAGGCCGCGCCGATCGGGCCGAAATGCGTGACCAGCGCGTAGCCCAGGCCGATATCGAGCAGAGCGGAGGCGCAGAGGATCACCGAGTACGCACTGGAACGGTTGTCATGGAGCAGGTATCCGAGAAACAGCTTCCAGATTCCGTCGGCGCAATAGCCCATGCTGAGCAGGAAGATATAGGCACCCGCGCCAAAATACTGTTTGGGCACCATCGCGTACAGAAGGAACTGGGAGCTCAGACCGAAGACCAGCGAGAAACCAATCAGAAACAGCGAGTACAAATATGTAGCCTGAACGATCTTTCGATCCGCCGCGGGAGTTTTCTGGTTCAGGCTCTCGTAGATGAACGGGAGCCATGCCAGGCTGAACGCGGTCTCGATCATCAGAACGACCATGGCGAAGCGCGAACCGACAGCGTAGAGACCCGTGGCGCTGGGATTCACCAGATGGCTTATGATCAGCCGGTCCACCATCATCTGGGTCCAGCCGGCCAATTGCGCAACAACCAGCGGAACCGAACTCCTGAGAATCGCGCCGGAGAACTTGAGAGGCCGCATTTGAGCCACGCCGGTGCGCCTCAGCCAGACCAGCGCGACCAGAGCCGCGATCGTATAACTGATGGCGATTCCGGTAACGCGGCCCCTCCATTGCAGGCCCAGGCCCACGATGAGAAAGACGGAAAGCGCCAGTTCTCCGAGAGTGGTCGAATTGGTGAAGACGGCAAAGGCGGCAACCCGCTTCTGCAACTGAAACAGGACCTGCGTCATGGACATCACCGCCTTGGCAATAGCGGCGACCGCCGCAAGCAGGACGACCATGACGGGCACATGAAGCCACTGGCCAAGAAGCACGGTGATGGGCTGGATAACGATCACCAGACCGGTGAACAGGCCGGCGGCGCCGATGAGGCACAGGGCATTGCCCAGATAGAGGCCCCGCTCCTGTTCCTGCAGCTTGAAGTAGTCCTTGCTCAAACTCGTATTCGCCCCGAGGATGACGATGGCGGTCAGCAGCGCGGACAGGGACAGAAAGGTTTCGATGATGCCGTAATCGGCCGGTGACAAGTATCTGGTGAGGATGGGGAGCAGCAGAAAGTTTGTCAGCGCGCTGAGCGAGACCGAGGCCGTGTAGACGAAGCTGCGCCGGATCAGGCTTGAGCTGAGCAGGCGGCGGCCTTGTGTGTAAAGCGCGGCCAATCGTCCGGACTGCGCGGAGGGTGCGGTATTCAATATCATGCGGCGTGAAAACCTCAAGAGACTACGCGATCAGATTCCATTCGAGCGGCGTGCCGCGTTCGATGTTCTGGGCGGCCTTGTGGCCGATGACAGCAGACAGATACTTCGGGGGCAGGCCGTGCCCTGGACGGATGGAGCGCACGTTGCGGCGGGTGAAGGTCTCGCCCGCATGGACGTTTTCAACGGCGAACAGAGAGCGGCGAAACGCGCGGCTGGCTGCTTCCTTTGCGGTGATCTGGTAGTTCACCGCGCCCAGAGCCTTCTCTGAGGTGCGCACCGCTTCCACCATGGCTTTGAATTCATCGGACTCAAGCGAGAAGGCGCTGTCCGGACCCGGTTCAGAGCGCGACAAGGTGAAATGCTTCTCGACGATGCAGGCCCCGAGCGCGACTGCGGCAACGGGAACCGCAATGCCCAGCGTGTGATCGGAAAGCCCTGCCGGCACGCCAAAAGCCTGGGCAAGATGAGGAATGGTGCGCAGGTTCATCTCTTCGGCAGGCGCGGGATAGCAACTGGTGCATTTGAGCAGCGCCAACTGGGTTCCGCCTGCTTCGCGGAATGCCTCGACGGCGTCTTCGATTTCAGCCAGAGAAGCCATTCCGGTGGACATAATAACCGGCTTGCCGGTCAGAGCCACCCGGCGGATCAGATCGAGGTCGACGACTTCAAAGGAGGCGATCTTGTGCGCCTGCACATCCATCGCTTCCAGAAAGTCAACCGCCGAGGCGTCGAAGGGCGTCGAGAACAGATCGAGTCCCAGTTCGTCGGCGACCGCCTTCAGCTTGGGCTGCCACTCCCACGGCGTGAACGCTTCCGCGTAGAGGTCGTAGAGTTTTCTGCCGTCCCAGATGGTTCCGCCGCCAATGCGGAACTCGGGCCTGTCGCAATCGATGGTGAGCGTGTCCGGCGTGTAGGTTTGCAGCTTCACCGCATCCGCGCCGGCCGCCTTGATGGCGTGAATCAGGCGCACCGCGTGGTCGAAGTCCTGATGATGGTTCGCCGAAATTTCGGCGATCAGGTACGCCGGACGCCCAGGGCCGATCGTTCGTGCGCCGATGGTGATGTTTTTCATGAAATTTTCCAGAGCTGCGGGATTCCGCGCATGTTTCCCCGGTAAGCGCGCTTCTTGCGGGATACGGCCCGGGACTACCCTTGCTAAAACTCTCCGGCGCTGAAGATAAACTGAAGAGCGGGATCGGATGGGGCAAGTTCCACCGGAATCTGCTTGAATCCGGCGCGCTCGAAAGACCGAACCGATGCTGTATTGCCGGCCTTGACAAGGGCGCGGACCAGGTTCACCGCGGTGGCTGTAAAGAGCTGCTCAAGAGCGGCGCACAGAAGGCTCGTACCCAGCCCGTTTCCCCGATGCTCGGGCGCAACGCTGAAGTTGATTGTCCCCGTATGCTCTGACTCCAGATCAATCCGAACCTGGCCAACAGGACGCGAAGCCGCATCGCAGGCAAGATACCAGAGGTTCTCGGTTTTTCCGCACTTGCTCTGAAACCAGCGCACGTGGTCATTCCACGGAATCGGGTCCGAACAGAAGGACCAGCTTCGGGTCGCTGGATCGTTGGCCCATTGCCACAGCAAAGTACAGTCCTCTTGTGCAACGCGGCGAAGGGAGACCTTGACCGCCTGCAGCAGCCGCAGAACACGTTCCGCGCCCCTGCCGTCCACGAGATGACGAAGCCCGGCGCTCATCGTTACGCGCCGCTCCTCTGAAGCCGAATAGAGAGCGTGGATCGCAGAGGCAAGCCGTACTTTTCTGCCCTCTGTCCCTGGCTTGATCGCGATCGCCAGACCGGAACCGCCAAGCGCTTCGGCAGCAAGTTCCTGGTTGGCCGCGAACGGAACCACGACCGTGGGAAGGCCCATGAAGGCCAACTCCAGACACGTCGAGCCGCCTGCTGAAACCGCTATATCCGCCCAGGCCATCCGTTCCGGCATGTCGGGCGCATCCACTACGAGCCGCAGGTTCGATTGCGCGGCGACGTCCGCGTGCAGTTGATTGATGTGCGGGTTGCTTGCCCCGGCAACAACAACCGCCTCGACATTGTGCAAAGAAGCCAGAGCCTGCACGACTTCGCCGGTAACATTTTCCGCGTCGGCGCCGCCCATGGTGACCAGCACCCTGGTGGCGACCGGCGGAATCTCGCGCCTCCAATCGCGCCAGACCAGAAACTCGCCGCGCAGTTGAGCGTAGCGCGCGCCCAGCAGAAGCCGCGTATACGGCTCGCGCCGCGCGTAGATTTCGGCGGTCGCATGGAGGTTCTGATTCAGAATCAGATCCGCCGAATAGGATTTCGCGTGGCCGTAATCGTCCCACAGCAACAGCCGCAAGCCGGCGTCTTTGACGGCGCTCTGCCACTCTGCCCCGAATCCGTACCCATCGGCGGCAACCCAGGCCGCGCGCCGATCAAGAGCCAGCGCCGAGGTCTGCTTTGCGTCTTCGCTGCTGCCGGGCTCGACATCCAGGCGCGCAATCTCGATTCCGTGGGCGCACAGGCGGCTTTCCAACGACGGCGCGGATTCGGCCATCGCAAACAGCGCATGTCCACCGGAACGCTGCCAGGCTTCGGCCAGGGCCAGCGACCGCATCACGTGGCCGAAGCCCAGGCGCGCGCCGCCATCGGCACGGAGCAGCAGGAGATCAGACATGGCTCGGCTCGCAGGCAAAAACAGCGCGTGTTTCAAGCCAGGACCAAGAGCCTAACAATTTTGCGGCCGCTTCTCTCATGCTGTACGACGAAGCAAAGTCCAGTTCGAGTTATCCCAGGCCTTTTCCATACGCTTCCACAGAAAGCCCCACTTCACAGGCTCGAACCCTTGCGTCGAATCGAGGAATTCGCCTGCAAAGTCGCGCTTGAATAGCTTTCCTGAATTGCCGCGATACTCGATCTCAGTCGGGGTAGGGTTGAAGTATTCGTTGATGAGGACATACTTCCTGGCGAGCGCGGCCATCTTCGCATAGATATTCGGCAGGCTGTCGGGATTGAGGTGAATCAAGACTCCGCATGTAAAGACCAGATCAAAGGTCTGTTGCGGCTCAAAGTCCTGAATTGCTGAATGAATGGCGGTAATCCCGGCAATCGAAGAGAGTTGCTGAAAGGCGGCTGGGTTCAGTTCGACGCCCGCAGCGCGAAGCGAAGGCGCGATGCTCCGGAGAGCGATTAAATTGTGCCCCTTATTCGCACCGAGTTCGCAAACCGACTCGACTCCTGAAGTTGCGCGCAGGACCTCTTTGAAGAAAGGCGCGCGATCCTCAGACAAAATTTCGTTTCTCGCTGTGTAGGCATCGCCGAATTCGCCCGCCCAGAAGGTCTCTTGTTCCGTTGGTTGCCGCATGTTGTTATCCTCCAAACTCTAGTGTGGTGTCTCTGAAATCCATGGTAGAAGTCAGGGTTGGGCGGACGCCGTCCTCCGGCTTTCCGCGAACCCTTCAAATCGTCCAGAATCGGGCGTGAAGGCTGCGCGGGAGAACTACATCACCTCGTCACCCTCCAGTTGAGCGTTACCGCTCCCGGCGTGATAGCCGAAGCGTTCCAGTTGCACACGTCGAAGTTGACGTATCCGCTTGTGGGATAGGCTTCAATGGCAAGGCCGCCGCTGGGCCCCGGCGTGTAGCCTATGACCGCTTTAATCGATTCATTTGGCGTAAACTCAATCACATTCGTGGTTGCAACATTCGCCGCCGTCACCGAGTTGACGCTGCCAGCCGTGACAGCCTGGCAAGCGCCAGAGTTTATCGGTGACGTGGCAAGCGAAAGACTGCCGCTGGCAACGGTTTGAGGGACTGTCGTCGCTCCGGCAGGGAACGTCAGACCGCCATTTCCTGTGCCGCCTTGCGCGGCAGGGAGGGCTGATGACATGCTGATACTTCCAGGTATAACAACAGTGTCCACCGAGCGCCCCAACGTCACCGTATTATCTGTGGTCCCATTGGCCCCGGCACCAATCACAGTACGGTAAGATGCTGATGCGGAGTTTACGTCTGCTCCTAGTCCAAGAGCTGAATTGTTTGACCCCGTAGACAGCGCAAGAAGAGTGTTGGGGCCAACCGAAACGTTATAGTAACCGGCGGTGATGTTCTCCTGGGCCTGATAGCCTATCGCCACATTGGCAATGGCGGTCGTGGCGTTGTGCATTGCGTCGAGCCCAATCGCATCATTGTGGCTTCCACTCGTCAAGCTAAAGAGCGCACCGAACCCAAATGCGTCGTTTCCAACGCCAGTCGTGCCCGCAGCTTGAGACCCCATTGCAGTGGCACCGAAGCATGAATTCTCTGATCCTGCTAACGTAATGGATATTCCGCAGTCGCTGCCGACAGCTGTGTTGCCCTGTCCGGTGCTGGCTGGCGGCGGGAACCCCCCAGGGCCTTGCAGTGCGGCAGCTCCGATAGCTACGTTATTTTGGCCGGTGGTATTGTCCCGTAGGGCATCGCCACCTATCGCGATATTTGAAGATCCAGTCGTGTTGTACTGGAGCGCCCATGGCCCAATAACCGTATTGTCAGCACCGGTCTGATTTGAGCTACCGGCATAGGACCCTATAACAATGTTCATAAAGCCACTGGTATTAGCTGCCAGGGCATCATATCCAATGCCGACATTCCACCTCCCCGAGACGTTAGATATCCCCGAGCCCATGCCAAGAAACAGATTGTTTAACGAAGCCAAAGTTGGCAGAACTGTAAGGGCTTGCGCTCCTGTGTGATCTAGCATCGTCCAAGGCGCGCTCGGAATTGTTCCGGCGATCTGTGTGACGGAGATAGGGCCAATCGTGCCATCAAAATTCCCCACTGGGGTGATGATCAATGGGCCAGAGGTTGTTACTGTGGGTGTAAATGTATAGACATTGCCGTAATAGTCTTGCCAGTTCGAGTTCAAATATTGAGTATCCGCAACGCCGCCAATACTCACCGTAACATCACCATTAGTGGTGCTGGTCAGGGAAAGACCGATGGATACCTGATATGTTTGCCCCGCCGTCAGGGAGGGAGAATTTTGCAAGGTGCCGGTACAGGGCACAGTGGACGTGCCGCAGGTAAAGGTTGCCGCAGCCCCTGACCCTGTTTGGGTCCACCCGTTCAAGGTCCAACTGCCAGATAGCACATTACCAAGAAGGGCGGAATCCTGAAATTGTGTGCTCTGCACTGTTACGCCACTATTTTGACCTGATGCTGGGGCTTTCCAGAAAAGAAGAGCGGCCATAGTTAAAACAGCCGTGGGGAACCTCATCCGGAAGTTGTAGGCCAACCCTCGATCTGCACGGACCTGATTCTCGACATCATCTCTCGTTACGCTCTGCACGATCACGATTCACCCCCTAGGTTATGTCACAAGTTATTGGGACAGGAGACTATAAGAGCCTCGATCCTTTCGAATCCAGCCGCCCCCGGTATGCTTCGAAAAGCCGCTCGGCCATCTCCCAGTCCTCGGGGGTATCGATGTCCTGCACCTGATGACGGGGCAGGACGACCGGGTAAGAGTGCGCGGAGAATACCCCTGCATTGCTGAGAAACGCGTCCTTGCGGCCCCAGTAGAACTGTCCGGCATCGTGCCAGGCCTGCGGCAGATCCTGCGAGCGGGCCAGTTCATGCTCGGGCCAGAACATCGATACAGCGCCGTCTGGGTTGATCTTCAACGAGCGGAAGATCGGAAATGCAAACGAGGTGACGCCAAAGGTGAATGCGGCGTCCGGATGCGCTTCCAGCAGATCGAAACCCTCGCAGAGAAAACGCGCTTGCAGAAACGGAGCCGTGGCGGAGACGCAGCAAGCCAGGCGCACCGGACCGCGATGTTCCTCCGTCCAGCCAATGGCGTGGGCGATGACGGGCAGGATCGGCGTGTGATCGTTCGCCAGTTCGGACGGACGCCGGAAAGGCGCTTCGGCGCCGTTGGCCTCGGCCAACGCCGCGATCTCCTCGTCGTCAGTGGAAACCAGAATCGCATCGAACAATCCCGATGCGCGCGCCGCTTCGATCGACCAGACGAGCATCGGCTTGCCGCAGAACATCTTGATGTTCTTGCGCGGGATGCGCTTGCTGCCGCCGCGAGCCGGGATGATTGCGATTGCGTTCATCATTCGCCACGCTCCGCCAGTGCTTCGACCCCCAGTTCCTGGACAGCGCCGATCACACGGTCAACCTCGGCATCGCTCATGGCGGGATAGAGCGGCAGGCTCAGGGCATGTTTATAAAAGTTCTCCGCCACCGGGCACTTGCCGCGACCGTAGCCATAGGTGCTCCGGTACCAGGGCTGCAGATGAACCGGGATGTAAAGCACCTGCGTGTTGACGCCTTTGCCGCGCAGCTCGTCCATGACCTGGGTGCGTGTTCGGCCGAGCGCGTCGAAATCGATCTGCAGCGTATAGAGGTGCCAGGAGATGTGCTTGCCGCTTGCCGGAGCGCGAACGGCCGGGCGCACGATCCACGGAATCCCGGCGAAAGCCTGGTTATAGCGGGCGACAATCACGCGGCGGCGTTCGACGAAGGCCTCGAGCCGCGCGAGCTGCGAGATGCCCAGCGCGCACTGGATGTCGGTAATCCGGTAGTTATGCCCCAGCTCCTGCATCTCGTGATACCAGGGCCCGCGTTCGCTCAGCGCGGCGTCGTCCTCGGCGCCCAGCCCTAGAAAGTTAAGGCGCTCGACTCCATGAGCGCGCAGGCGGCGCGCGTGTGCGGCCCAGGCGTCGTTATCGGTGACAAGCATTCCGCCTTCGCCCGTGGTCATGGTCTTGACAGGGTGAAAGCTGAACACGGTCATGTCGGCCCACGGGTGGCCGCCCAGCTTCCAAAGCCGTCCGCCATACTCGAAGGCGCCGCCGACGGCGTGGCAGGCATCTTCGATAACCACCGCTCCGCGCTGCTGCGCAATCTGGTAGAGGAGCGGCATGTCGCAGGGCTGGCCGGCGTAATCGACGGCCACCACGGCCTTCGCGCCGCCGCCCCACGCCGCTTTGAGCGCAGCGGGGCTGAGGTTGTAGGAGACCGGATCGATGTCGGCAAAGTCCGGCGTCGCGCCGGCAAACGCGGCGCAATTGGCCGAGGCGAGAAAGGTGTTCGGCGTTGTCAGCACGCGATCGCCCGGGCCGACACCGGCGACAAGCATGGCGACATGGAGCGCCGAGGTGGCGCTGTTCATCGCGACGGCGTGCCTGGCTCCGACTATCGCGGCAAAGCGGCTCTCGAATTCTTCGACCCTGGGCCCGCAGGTCAGCCAGTCCGAGCGCAGCACGGCGACGACGGCCTGGATGTCCTCTTCGCTGATCGACTGCCTTCCGTAAGGCAGTGGGGCTGCGACCGCTTCAGGCATGGACTGCAACTTCAGCATGGCGCGGCTCTTCCTCGGCCATCTCGCGGATTTCGTCCAGAGAGAGCCATATAGGGTTGTTGTCGCTTGTGTATTTGAAGCCTTCGGGCAGGGCGCGGCCCGCGACCCAGTTTCCGTTCGCCCACCAGCGGAAGGCGGGGCGGATGACGAACATGGAATCGAGTTCGACCGCGTGCCGGGCCTCGTCTTCAGAGAGCAGCACCTCATGCAGCTTTTCGCCGGGCCGGATGCCGATCTCGTCAATGCTGCATCCGGGCGCAATCGCGCTGGTCAGATCGATCATGTTCATGCTCGGGATCTTGGGAACAAAAACTTCTCCGCCGTGCATCTGCTCGATGCAGCGGATGACGAAGCGGACGCCCTGGTCGAGAGTGATCCAGAAGCGGGTCATGCGGGCATCGGTCACCGTGACCCGGCCGCTCTTGCGCTGCTCGCGAAACAGCGGAATCACGCTGCCCCGGCTTCCAACCACGTTGCCGTAGCGCACGCAACTGAAGCGGCTGGGACCGTCGCCGCTATACGAGTTGGCCTGCACAAACAGCTTCTCGGCCACCAGTTTGGTGGCTCCGTAGAGATTGGCGGGGCCGACGGCCTTGTCCGTGCTCAGCGCGAGAATCTTCTTGACGCCGGTGTCGAGCGCGGCGTCGATGATGTTTTTGGCTCCGTTGATGTTGGTGGCCACCGCTTCCAGTGGGTTGTACTCGCAGGCCGGAACCTGCTTGAGGGCCGCGGCGTGCACGACGACGTCCACGCCGTTCATCGCGCGCACCAGGCGGTCGTGATCGCGCACGTCGCCGATGAAGTAGCGGAGCGATTCGTGATCGAAGCCGGCCACGCGCATTTCATGTTGCTTCAGCTCATCGCGGCTGAAGATGATGAGCTTCTTGGGATGGAACTCTTTCAGCATGGTTTGCGCGAATTTCTTGCCGAAAGAACCCGTTCCGCCGGTGACGAGAATTGTCAGATCAGACCATGGCATAGGCGTGTCTACTCTTTTCTGAAGTTGAAATGTGAGGGTGCCGCCCGCGTGTAGCTGGCGCGAAAGGCTGGTTTATCTGTCGTCACGGAACCTTATTGGGGTTCCGGATGGAGAGGGGGGAGACTGCACATTGCCGAATTCGGCCAGAGCAACCCTCCGCGAAGCTGTCATGCCTGCGCGGGTTTTCAGGATCGATACGCGCTCTTCAATTTGGCGAGCGCGTTGACAATGTCCGGAGCCGATTTGAGTACGTTCTTCCACCACACGATCCGCACCAGAACGCAGGAGGCGATAAAGCCGGCAATCATGAAAGTCAACACGATCATCAGTCGCTTCGGCGAAGATTTCCGGTCCGGGGCGATGGCCGGCTCCACGACCTGAATGACGGCCGCATCCTTGGCTTCATCCAGCTTTGCGGCGTCTAATTGCTTCAGTAGCATGTCGTAGAGCGCTTGCCGGTATTGCAGTTCGTGCTGGGCGCGCAGATACTCCAGGCCGGCGCTGGGAACATTCTCGAGCCCAAGACCGGCAATTCCCTGCCCGCCGTTGCGCTGCTCCATGCGCGCCTGCTCGGCCTGAAGCGTACTCAATTGGCTCTCAGCCAATTGCAGATCGGGGTTCTTCTCCGTCGAGTAGGAACGCAGCCCCTGCACGTCGACCTGCTTGGCAGCGATCTGCGCGCGCAGGTCCGCAAGGCCTTCAATCATGGCCTTGGCCTGGGCGTCCAACTGCACCAGGCCCTTGTTCTGTTGAACCTGCTGGAACGCGAGTTCGGCGTAGACCAGGGAGTCCTTGGCCTGCCTCAACTGCTCCTCGTAGAAGAGGCGGCGTTGCGAGGCCTCCGTCACCGCCAGAGTCTTGGTGAGAATGCGCAGTTGGCTGGTATACGCGTTGGCTATCTCGGCAGCACGCTGCCTATCTCTGTCGGTCACGGTGATGGAGAGAAAGCCGCTCTTCTCCGAGGTCATCTGGGTACTGGCCGCCAGCGTTTTGCGGGCAGCGGTCATGTCCACCGTCTTGTACGCGCCCTGAAGTCCAAACTGCTGGATGAGCGCGTCGGCGATGGACCGTGAACCGAGCAAGCCGATGTAGACGTCATTGGGGTTCTTCAGCCCAAATCCGCTGCCGGCCGCCGCGGCCAGAGAACCGGCCCCCGAGTTTGCCAGTTGCGTCATCAACATCGCCGCCGATGACTGTGTCTGCTGCGGCGTCATGATCTTGGTCGTCGCCGTATAGAGCGCCGGAAGCGCGAGGCAGTAAAGCAAGCCGAGCAGCATGGCGGCTCCCGTCACTATCCCGATCAGGCGTCGATGCTCGACGAGCTGCGCCAGGGCCTCGATCAGGGTGACTTCAAAGCCCGAGCTCAGATCCGCTGAAGCGGAAGCCGTGCTTGCGCCGGGTGCGGGCTGGCTCATGGATGAATCCGTTTCGGTCATTGTCAGCGCCTTTACTTGACCACGCTGAGCGCGGCCGCGGTGAGGGCCAGTTGCGAAGCGAACTGGGTGGTTTGCAGGAACTCGCTCATCCTGGAGGAGACGCGGAGTTTCTCCGGCACAACAATTGCGTCTCCGG
This sequence comes from uncultured Occallatibacter sp., assembly GCA_964419175.1. Taxonomy (GTDB): domain Bacteria; phylum Acidobacteriota; class Terriglobia; order Terriglobales; family Acidobacteriaceae; genus Telmatobacter. The sequence goes on from CAYQOQ010000024.1 coordinate 38,234, forward strand.
GGAGAAGTCTCAAATTCTGATAGCTGCCATGCGTATGAAGATTGCGGGACTGGCGGCTGACGACCGTTCCGTCCGCCCGGATCACGAAGATCCTTTTTTCGTCCGCATCGCGCGTGGCGCCGCCGGCGTCGTTGAGATATTTCGAAAGCCGCTCTGCGGCCTGATAGCGGAAGGCATTGGCGTTATAAACCGCGCCGGCTACCTGGACGGTGCTGAGCCGCGGCGGAATGTAAAAGGCATCCCCATCCTCGAGAGGAAAGTCCGGGATGTCCGCTGTGGCTTCTGCTTCAGGCTTCATGTCCAGGACGACCCGTCCCGTGGGCTTGATCGATGTGATGCGGGCCAGAGCAGCCTGCTGCATGGCGAGCTGCGCCTGCTGATCCGCGCCGCTCTGTCCAGCCTGCGGCGTTGCGTTCGAGTACTTGCTGATCAATTCGCTTTGCATCTGATCGGCCGACTGCCGCAACTGCGCTTCCTGGGCCTTGCGCGTGGAGACGCGCGTGAAGAGCGAGGCGTAGAGATAGGAGTGCTGCGTCAAACCCCCTGCTCTTGTCACAACATCGCGCAAGGTGTCGCCGGGATTGACGCGGTAGATGCCCGGCGCGTTGACCTCTCCGCCCACGCGGACAAAGGCCGCGTGCTTTTCCATCGGCAATTCAAGATCGGCCCGCGAGAAGATCGTCACCACGTCTCCAGGCTTCAAGAGCTGATTGTCGGCCGACGCCGGATTGTCGATGGCGCTGGCGAGGCGGAACGGGATCAGCTGCGTACTTAGATCGTGTTCGTCTAGCCGCTCAATCAGCGCGTATTCCCAATTGATCTCGGCGCTATTCTGACCAATGGCGGCCACGGTTCTCGAACCTGCCGCTTCAAGTTGACTGGTGCGCGGGTTGCCCAGAGCATCGGTCTGCTGGTTGCCCGCGGCATCCGTGCGCGGATCTTCAGATGCGCCCGTACTTCGGCTGCCCGCTGCATCCGTGCGCGGATTGCCCGACGAATCTGTATTCGTGTTGCCAAACGCATCCGCTAATGAATTGCCAAGTCCATCCGCGGTTCTGATGGCAAAGGGACGATCGGACCCTGGCTCAACCAGGTGGTTCTGCTTGTTCCAGTAGTCGCGCGTAATCAGGAACGCGCGGGAAGGAATCAGCTCCGAGACGCGCATCCCTTCCTTCCATGCGTAGAGACCGGGTTCCGCGACACTGCCGCGAAGGGTGATTGCGTTGGCAAACTTCGGCGAAAGCGGGAAGACTCTCAGCAGGTCTCCGTCCTTCACCGGACACGCCCGTCCCTGCGCATCCAGCGCGAACTCCTCGACCGTACGGCTGCTGTGGCTTTCAATCCGCTGGAGCACGGCACGCTCGGCGTCGGCCAGGCTTGTCATGCCCCCGGCGTCCTGGATAGCGGCTCCAACCGTGGTGTCGGCTTTCATCTCGTAGATGCCGGGCTGGTTCACGTCGCCGCTGATGGCGATCTGCGGGCCAATCGTAGGGATGAAGAGGACATCGCCGGGTAGCAAGCGGACATCGCGCGATTTGTCGCCTCTCTGAATCAGGTCGTAAAGATCGAACTCGCTCGCGGTCTTGCCTTCGCGGCGCAGTTGAATGCGGCGCATGGTCCCGGTTGCCGAGGGGCCGCCAGAGGTAAACAGCGCATCCACCAGCGTGCTCAGGGAGCTGACCGTATAGGCGCCTGGTTGCCGGGCATCCCCCAGCACAAAGATCTGAATGGAGCGAAGCTGACCCAGGGCAACATTGAGTTCGAAGTCCTTGTAAATCGAGCTGATGGACGAACGCAGATATCCTTCCAACTGCGCATAGCGCAGGCCGGCCACCGTCAGTGCCCCCACCCTGGGCAGATTGATCTGGCCGTTTCTGTCTACCGTCACGCGTGCGTCGAAGTCGACCTTTCCCCAGACGCGTATCAGCAGTTGGTCCCCGGGGCCGAGTACATAATCGGCGGGCACCGGCACATTTTCGACAGGCGCGAACGTCGATGGAACCTGGTCGAACAGTTGACGGCCATAGACGGGAAGCCGGTGTCCGACCGCATCCTCGGCGTACCGCTCGAACTCGGACCTTGTGGCGAGCGGTCCGATAATCCTCGCCGTGGTTGGCGCCAAGGTGCGCTGCTCGTCTGGCAAGCCGGCCGGAGTTTCCAGTTCCTTTGCGCCAGGGGCCGGGTATTGGCCATCTTGAGCATGCCTCTGCACGGTAGATTGCCCGGCGCCTGAAACTGGCGCTTGGGGGCTTTGGGCACCGGACTGAGGCGCCCCCACCGGAGTGGTAAAGACAGACTGACCCGCGCACAGCGCGCAGGATAGAAGGAGCGCCAAGAAGTATTTTGCATGCATAATATCTTGAAATTTCCTTTGATTTCGATGAATCCAGCGCGAGACAAACCAATGCCGGAGTACAGTTCCGGATCGATCCGCTGGATATCGAAAAAAAACGATGTGGAGTGCAGATGCGAAGAACAACACCTAGGGAACCTCTGCGCAGGTGCGTGATTTTGTAGCGACGGCGCGACTTCCGATGATTT
>CAYQOQ010000025.1:0-40500 GCA_964419175.1 uncultured Occallatibacter sp.
CTCCGGCCATGGGTCTCCTCGTGGAGATTGTACAGCCCAATCCGCTTTTTGCACAGAAAGATTCTTTCGAATTGAAAAACTTCGGTCGGGGCCCGTTTTCCACGTTCAAAATTTGCCGCTGCTTTGGCGCTGTTAACGTTATAGATCTCTCCAGAGGTTCTTTCAGGTTCGCCGAGGCTGGTTTTCCTTCCTCGATCCCTTCAAGGATGATGACGGGATCGAATCCAGGATCTGACGTGATTTTGCAACTTCCCGCGCTGGGGGGCGCCGGGCTTGTGCAGGCATGATTGAATCTTTCTGTGCATTGCTTCCCGGCGGGGTGTTGTTGGAGCTTTTGGTCCACATGAGCATGGCTTACCTGAGCGTTCTGGTGTGCGCCGCGCTATGATCATTCCACTCGGCTACTCTCTGTGGGTGTGGGTGGAATGCGGATCGTATATGTGCTCACGTCGCTCGGCGTTGGAGGAGCGGAACGGCAGGCGCTGGCAGTGGCAGATCGTATGGTCCGTCGAGGCCATGAGGTTGCACTCGTTGTTCTGAAGCCGCGGCTCGCCGAAGAGTGGCCGACGGACCTTTGCGTGATTCACCTGGACATGCGGAAGACGGCGTTGAGCGGGTTGAGAGGTTTATTGAAGGCGCGCAGCTTTCTGCTCGACTTCAAGCCCGATTTGCTTCACAGCCATAGCTTCCACGCCAACATAGTTGCAAGGCTCCTCAAGGTCTTTGTGCCGTCGGGCAAAGTGATCTCAACCATTCACAATGTCTACGAAGGTGGCTGGCGGCGGATGATGGCTTACCGGCTCACCGACGGCCTGAGCAGCCAGACGACGGCGGTCAGCCAGGTTGCGGCCGATCGTTTTGTTTGGCTCAAGGCCGTACCCCAACGCAAGTGTGTCGCACTTCTCAATGGGATTGACACGGAGGAGTTCACGCCGAGCGCCGACCGGCGTAGTCGTACACGGGAGGAAATGGCGGCGGGAAGCAGTTTCATCTGGTTAGCAGTGGGGCGCCTTGTTGCCGCGAAAGACTACCCCAACATGCTGCGCGCCTTCGGGCAGGTTCGAGAAGCGTTTCCCGATGCGCAACTCTGGATTGCAGGAGCGCCGGCAGACGGGTTGCAGAAGCGAACCGAGGACGGACGATCGGGGTTCGTGTTTGGATTCGCTGCCGAGCGCGGCTCGATGGAACGAGTTCGCTTGCTCGGTTTACGCCGCGATATGCCAGCTCTGTTCGATGCCGCTGACGGCTTCGTGTCGTCTTCGGCATGGGAGGGTATGCCTTTGGCTGTAGGCGAAGCGATGGCCATGGAAAAAACAGTTGTAGCGACCGATGCAGGCGGAACGCGCGAGTTGGTTGGCGATGCCGGGAGCATTGTGCAGGCCGGCGACTCTAACGCTCTGGCCGCGGCCATGCTGGACCTGATGCGATGGCCTGCGGAAACTCGTCAGAATCACGGTCGAGCTGCTCGAGTGCGCATCGTACGTCACTTCAGTATGGATGCGCGGGCAGATGCGTGGGAGGCGCTTTATCGAAATGTAGTTGAGGCAGCGCCCTGATTCACTTCGCACGCTCCCACACAGGCTTCATCTTCGGAACATCTGATAGCCTTATCAGCGAGTTTACGACGAGTCGAATGCGTGTGCGAGAGGGACACTCATTCGACGATGGAGGAATGTAATGCAAATGAGAGTTGCCAGGGGAGTCTTATGCTGTGCCTTGATTGGAGCGGCGGGTGGTATTGGAATCGTCAAGGCGCAGTCGCAGACGAAATCCGCACAGAATGCAGCCGTGGCGCTCGATCACGGCTGGCAGTTCCGCCAGATTGCGCCTGCGCAGAATGAAGAGAGCGGCTGGCTTCCGGCTAGCGTGCCCGGAGACGTTCATCTCGACCTGCTCGCAAATAAGAAGATTTCCGATCCGTTTTTTCGCGATAACGAAGCGAAGCTTCAGTGGATTGAAAAGGAAAGCTGGGAGTACAGGCTGAAGTTCGACGTGCCCCCGGCATTATTGGCGCGCTCGAATGTCAATCTTGTCTTCGATGGTCTCGATGCGGCGAGCACGGTCTATGTGAATGGCGATCAGGTGCTGGCCGCGGACAATATGTTTCGCATCTGGCGTGTGCCGGTGAAAGGGCATCTGCATGTAGGCAGCAATCTGCTGCGGGTTGTGTTTCCGTCGCCGATTGCCGCCGCGCAGAAGGTTGCGGCAGGCGATCCATGGCAGGCAAAGACTGACACCGCGGCAAAGACGTATGTTCGCAAGGCTGCTTACGAGTACGGCTGGGACTGGGGTCCGCGCTTTGTGACCAGCGGTATTTGGAGGCCGGTTCGCCTTGAAGCATGGGACAAGGTCCGCATCGCCGATTTTGCTATCCGCCAGCGCGACGTGAGCAGGGAAGTGGCGCATGTGGATGCGGAGGTCGAAGTTGAGGCTGCGACTGCAGGTCCAGCGCGTATTACTGTGAATTACCATCAGGCTGGTGTTCCTGCCACAGGCATGCCTGTGTTCGTTACGGCCGCGGCCAATCTTCACGTTGGCTGCAATGTTATCGATCTACCGGTCGAAATTCGCAACCCGAAGCTTTGGTACCCGGCAGGCTACGGAGATCAGCCGCTTTACGAATTCACGGCACAAGTGGGTATTGCAGGGCAATGGGCCGAACTGCGGACGGCCAAGGCGGGGCTTCGCTCCGTAGTTCTGGACCGCCATCCAGACCAGTGGGGACGGTCGTTTCAGCTTGTCGTTAATGGGATTCCTGTGTTTGCCAAGGGCGCGGACGTGATTCCGTTCGACAGCTTCCCCAATCGCGTGACTACCGCCGATTACCGGCGCATTCTGGAGTCAGCGCGCGACGCGAATATGAACATGATTCGGCACTGGGGCGGGGGGTACTACGAGACAGACGAGTTTTACCAGATCTGCGACGAACTGGGCATCATGGTCTGGCAGGATTTTCAGTTTGGCAACGATTGGCAGCCGGGCACTTATGCATTCAAGCTGAACATCGAGTCTGAAGCAGACGACCAGGTTCGCCGGCTGCGCAACCACCCGAGCATCGTTGTCTGGTGTGGCAATAACGAGACAGAGGAGGCGTTGGACTGGGGGGACAAGGCTAAGCTGCCAGCAAACGTGAAGTTTCAGATGTGGCAGGATTATTTGACCGAGTTTAGCGGAATTCTCACGCGAGTGGTTGCGAGGCTCGATGCCGAGACTCCCTATTGGCCCAGTTCTCCAAGCGCGGATTACGAGGCCGTCTCGGCGACGTATCACACAGGAGACGACCATATCTGGGATGTGTGGCATGGGCGTGTGCCTTTCTCAACGTACGAAACACACCACTCCCGCTTTGTGACTGAATATGGATTTCAATCTTTTCCAGAGATGAAGACGATTGAAGCCTTCACGCAGCCGGAAGACCGCACCGGCATCTTCACGTCCGTGATGCTGGCGCACCAGAAGAACAACGAAGGCAACTCGATTATTCATGACTATCTGCTCAAGGACTATCCCGAGCCGAAGGACTTTTCGAGCTTTCTCTACGTCAGCCAGGTTTTGCAGGCGGAGGGCATAAAGATTGGGGCAGAACATTTTCGCCGTTCGCGGCCCGAGACGATGGGCTCCATCTTCTGGCAGTTGAACGATTGCTGGCCGGTTGCTTCCTGGTCCTCGATTGATTATTACGGCCGCTGGAAGGCGCTGCAGTATTACGCGCGGCGGTTCTATGCGCCGATCCTTGTTTCGCCGCATGTGGAGAACGGATCGCTGAAGGTTTATGTGGTCTCCGACGAGACGAAGGCACGGGCCGCGACTCTCCGCGTGCGCCTGATGAACTTTGACGGCAAGGTTCTGATCGAAGATACGCGCACTGTAGAAGTGGCCCCGCTCGTGAGCAAGGTTTACCTCGACTGGCCATTGAAGAAGCTGAGCGACGCGGGCGCGGCCAATACATCGCAGGTCTTCGTGGTCGCTGATGTTGCGGCTGGCGGGACTCAACTCTCGCGTAATCTCGCCTATCTGGCACCAGTCAAAGAAGTTCACCTGAAGGACGCCGCACTCAAGGTGGAGACTACTGGAGCAAATGGGAACTATAAGATCAGCGTAAGCTCTTCAGTGCTGGCGCGCGACGTTTATATTTCTTTCGGTCAGCTCGACGTGAAACTCTCTGACAACTACTTTGACCTGCTGCCCGGCGAGACGGCAGTGATCACTGCGAATAGTGCGGCTTCTCTCGATGCACTGAAGGCGCAGCTAAAGGTCATCTCGCTCACCGATGCCTTCGGAAATGGAGGCAGGCAGGCTACGGTGGTTGCGGCTCCCTAGGGTTCTGACCGCATGATTTCGTACTTTGAGTTCATGTGATCCCAGGTCCCAGGATCGGGACCTGGGGCACCCGCAGTTGGTACGACAACAAGCGGTCAAAGACCGAGATGCAGAAAGGCCGGAGCATTTTCGCTCCGGCCTTTCTGTCTGTTGAGAAGACGAATCTAGAAGGAGAAGGCGGCCTGGAAGAAGATGCGCCGCGCAGCGGAACTTGTGGGCGATGCAAACATGCCTCGGGCGAGGCTAGTCGACTTCAAGAAGCGACTGCCTGGGCCGTACAACCCTGTGGCGGTATTGAGAGTTGGAATCAGAGTCCCGGACGGTTGTCCATAGTCAATATCGTTGAACAGGTTCAAGGCCTGTGCACTGAAGGTGAGCGAGTATTTGTGGCCGGTATTGGACATACCGCCTCGACCACCACCGCCGCCACCGAACCCACCACCGCCGCCGCCACGACCACCGCCTGGTCCACCACCGCCGGGACCACCCATACCGCCGCCGAAGCCTCCTGGGCCACTGCCTTGTTGCCTGTTAGGCCCCGCGGGGGCTGCAACCTTGGGTCCGATGCCGAGCGAGCGGCTTACGCGCAGATTCACAGCTACCGCGGCCGGTCCATTGCCCATATTTGCAGGGATGAGGGTTTCGCCGGCCTGTGGAACGGTATCGAAGTTGCCGAGACCGGTTTCGACCACGTTGCTGGCGATGGAGGAGGCGCTTGCATACGACGGGCGATTGTTGAAGTAGGCGTCGCCGGTCAGGTCGTAATTGGTTGCGATGTTGAAGGGCTTGCCTGACTGCGCAACCAGGAATGGGTTAAAGGAGAGGCCCCAGGGGCCGGTATAGTTGCTCATCAGGAAGACCATATTGCGCGATGCAAAAGGAGCACGGCCGTAATCCTGGCTGAGGTTGTAGGAGTTCGATGCGGTTCCCGTATTCGAGTTGACGTAGTTCAGGTTGTAAAAGCCCATGAGGTTGAGTTTGGGAGTTAGACGCGCATTGACATTCACGATCAGTTGGTTCTGCTTGAATACCGCTTCGGGGTAATACTCATTCACGATGCCGAGATTCGGATTGGGCCGGTTTCCGGAACTCGCCGGATTAGCGAAGTTGTAGACACCCGGCAGGTAAGCATTGGAGTCGCGCGTTGCCATCTGGTGCACTCCGAAGGAGTGGAGATAGGTCACGGTCATCGTTGTAGTCTTGGTGACCTGGCGCTCAAGGCTGGTTCCAAACTGCTGCATATTGGGCGAATGATATGTGGGCGATAGCTGATAGATTACCGGGGTTGCTGACGTTCCTGTTCCGCAGGCGGTGGGGAAGTTGCCGATATTGCTTAGACTAATCGTGTTAAAGCAGGCCGGTTGTGAGATGCTGATCGATTTCTGGCTGTTGGGGCCACCGTTCAATTGTTCGAGAGTCATCAAGCTGCCGATCCCGAAGCGGTCGTAGAAGAAGCCATAGCCACCGCGAAGCACGGTCTTGGCCACCTTCCCCTTCTTATGTCCGTCGAGGGCATAGGCGACGGCGATGCGCGGGCCCCAGTCGCTGTGGTCTCCTGTATGATTTTGGGTTTCCCAGCGGAGGCCGCCGGAGAGAGTAAGGAACTGGTTGAACTTCCAATCATCCTGAACAAAAAGCGCGGCATCAAAGACGTTGGCTGAGAATGCCTGCGGTCCTGTTTTGTAGGTCAGTTGGTTGGGAATGCAGCCGCCCTTCTGGTTTGACGGGCAAGACGCGGCAATCTGCTGTATCGTTTGTCCCTGGATCAGTCCGTTGAGCGTGGCCACATATGCCTGCAACGAAGGGAAGCTGAAGCTGCCGTTGAACCCAGCGTTGGACGAGTCTGCTTCGCGGTTATCGCGCATCCAGCCGCCGAGCTTGATGGCATGAGCGCCAGCCGACATGGTAGTGATATTTTGCAACTCAAGATGGTCGGTATGGTTGTTATCAAATTGTCCAGACGAACCGCCACCTGCGAAGTCTCCCGGCACAGTTACCGATGGTGTCGGACTTACAGGCGTTGTGGTTGAGAGTCCGCGCCTATATTGAAAGCGTGTTTCATTCACGATGTGGTCGTTGATGATCTGAGAATCCATCAACTGGATGGAGTGTTCCGACGATGTTCCGGAACTCGCCGCAGTGGGCAGAGATGTCGAACCGAGGCTTCCCTTCGAGTTGCCGCTCTCGTATTGATAGCGCATCGTGAGCGTGTTCTTCTGCCCAATTTGCAGGTCGAGGCGCGGAGAGATTTCGATGCGGTTTGAGGGGGCGAAGATGGAACCAGAAACCGGGATGATGTTGCCATTGCTATCTGTGGGAATGGAGTAGAGGCCGGTGGACTGATTCAGAACCGCTGTGCTGGCAGTGTAGATGCTCTCATCCTGGATGTTGCGCCCTTCGACACTCAGGAAAAACGATGCTTTCTTGTTGAGCGAACCGCTGATGGAGCCGTTGTATTGAATGCTGTGATAGTCGGGCACTGAAGCCAGGAAGGGGTTTCCAGTGTTGAAGACGCTATGGTTCCCCATCAGAAAGCCCCGCCCGTGGAACACATCCGTGCCGGGTTTGGTGAGGATTTCAATGCGTCCGTATCCAATGTGGTCGAACTCGGCCGAAAAGGGATTCTGGTTGATGCGAATTTCGCGGATTGCCGACTTCGGCGGCAGCGTTCCGCCGGTAAATCCGTCGATATAAATCTGGCCGCCATTCGGTCCGGCTGAAGGACCAGCTAACGCAGACAGTTCGTTTGAGAGTTCGTCGGGGTCGTCGGAGAGGGCATCGAGGTCCTTGTCTTTAAGAACCAGCGAACTTGCGTTGGCGCCGGCTTCGACACTTACAGTGGGCGCCCCCTCGTCGTCTGTCACCGTTACACTTTGCTGCTCTGCTTCGATGGCCATCGATATCTCAACGCGTTTCGACTGGCCGGCTGTAAGCTGGAGCGTTGGCGAGGTAAAAGGAGCGAAACCGGTAACGGAGGCTTGCACAATATAGCTGCCAGGCTGCAATCCCGTTACCGTATAACTGCCGGTCGAGTCGGAGACGGTCGTCTTGATCGCAACGCCTAGCGCGTTGGCGACGGTGACCGTGGCGGCCGGAATTAACGCTCCAGTGGGGTCGGCGATATGGCCGTGTATTGCGGCAGTTGCCGCAGTTGGCGCAGGTATCTGCGCCTGCGCGGCCAAGAGGCTCGCAAGGGCGATTGAGGCAGCGACTATTAAATTTGTGAAGCAGTGAAGCTTTGAATACACGTGTCCCCCCACAGGTTGTTGTGCGGCCTTGAAGTGCAGTTACTGGGCTACGTCTGGCGCGCCGGAACTCAAACTCCAATTGAGCAGATTCTGGCTTGCCGCTGGAGCCTGCAATAGCGGTTCAACCCCTGCCATCAATGTGATCGCGGCGGTCCCAGATGCATCCTCGGTGGCAACCACCATGACCGCTTCGCCTTTCTTTAGATCGCTTAACGGGATTGCAGGTGCTCGGCTGAGCATTTGTTGCGCGTCGAATCCGCCCCCGCCGCTGCCAAAGCCCCCCTGGCGTGGCCCGCCACCCCGAGCGTTGGCTGCATCAGTTTGTCCGCCGCCGGGCGCTCCCTGGCCGCGGCCTGCACCGCCTGTGCCTGCAGAGTTGCCGCTAAGAACGGTCGCCAGCATTGTTGCCATGCGATCTGGCAACCGGCGCATCTGCGTATCCGCGGCCACATGGATTGTTACGAGCTTCTTCGTTGTCAGATCTTTCACTACAAGCGTTGATCCGGCTGTATCGATGGACCCGATGAGTCCGGAGACATTGCGGAAGCTGCCAGATACCGCTTCTTCCGCGGTTATCTCAGTTCCATCTGCATTCTTTGCGCCCCGAGCTCTTAACTGGTCGCCAGCGTGAATTGAATCAAGGGGCGCAACCTTTGCCAGGTCGTAGCGCACTGAGGCAGGCGCGTAGCGCTTCAGAATAGTCGACGGAGTGGTGCGGATGGTGATTGTCTTTGCAGAGGCACCGGCTCCTGCGGTCAATACAATGACGCCGGAAGGAGCATCAACACTCTTCACGAGCCCACCTACGCCGCGCTGCTGCCAATCCTCGCGCTCCTGCTCCTGTTTCTTCGCCAAGGCAGCCTGTTTGACGGCGATGATTTGCAAAGCAACCGTGGAACCGGCCGGTGCATTTGGATCGAGCCGCACTAACACACGGTCGCCGGTTTCGATGGTGCTATATGCGATAGACAGTGCGGTACTGAGATCCTTTGCTCCGGGCTCAACCTGCTTGAGTACGGCAGTCGCAGGCACATCAACCTGGCGTAACTCGCCAGCATCTGTCTTTACAGTCAGCGTGGTTCCGTTTACCGCAGTTACTGTTCCCAGGAATCTCGCGGCCGCTTGTGCATTGGCTACTACGGAGGCGGTCAGCACGGCCGCCATGAGTACATTTGAGGCCGCAACGCTAATCTTCATCTTGCTTATCATAAAAACAGTTCTCCACGGTCTAGGTTCTGTTGTTCGGGGTCGAAGAGGCCGCCACTATTCCGGTAGACGAGTCAGTACGTAAAAAGGTTGAGAATCCCGTTTGAAACCGTGCCGACTGCACCCACCGGAAATCCACGTGGCGGCAAGAAGTTGCCTATCTGCAGGTTATAGGCCACGAGAGCTGAATAGGATTCTATGTTTATCTGCGCATTTTTGCTAACGCCTTGCCTGCAAGTTATGGCGCGTCAATTGCTTGAGGCGGGGATCCGACCTACTCAGAAGGAGCAGATTTATCGGTGGATAGTTGGGCGGTTTCCAGAAACGCGTAGCTTCCCGAAGGCGAGGGAAACACGTTGGTTAACCTCCGGTTGTGCACAATGATCGTATTCAGGTACCAAAGATTGACCGCAGGTACATCGCGGGCCAGGATCTGCTGGGCTTCGACGTAGTCCACACGCCTCTTGGCGGCATCTTCGTTCTCAGTTGCTTCGCCAAGAAGCGCATCAAGTCTTGGACTCGAGTAATGGGCGCGGTTTGCGCCTTTCGGCGAAAAGTTCGCAGTCAAGAAGGCGTAGCTGAAGATGTCAGGTTGCTCATTTCCGCCGATCCAACGCAGCGAGTACATCTGAAATGCCCCTCGCGTGACGTCGGAGTAGAAGGTGGCGAACTCATAGCTGCGCAGATCGAGGGCAATGCCCACCTTGGCAAGCTGTTGTTGGAGCACTGCGGCGAGCAGGCGGGTACCCTCGTCATTGCTGGTCTTCATTGTCAGATGGAAGCGGACGCCATTTCCGGCGCGAACGTGGCCAGAGGCATCGAGCAGACTCTCAGCACGCTCTGGATTGTAGTCGTACCTTGGCACGTCACCGGTGAATGCCCAGTGATTGGTGGGCAGCAGGCTCAATGCAGGCTGTGCATGGCTGCGCATCAAGGTCCGAATGATGAGGTCACGGTCGATGGAACAGGCAATGGCCTGGCGCACACGCACGTCGCTCAGCAGCGGGTCGCGGAGATTGAAGGCGATGTATTGAATCTCAGTTCCGCCCGTTTCTTCGATGCGCAAATCGGGGCGCGAGGCGAGTACTGGAAGCGAATCGATGGGCAGGGAATTGACAGCGACATCGCCTGAACCCTTTTCCAGTTCAAGCGACTCCGTGATTGTGTCGGGCACCACCGCGAAACGCACCCGTCGCAGTTTGGGAACTGTGACCCAACTTAGCGGATTGCGCTCGATCACCACGTCCTGATCGATCTGCTGGCTCACAAAGCGGAATGGTCCCGTGCCCACTGGATGCTTCCAAAAGTTGCGTCCGCTGCCTTCGGGAACTATTCCCATGGCGCCTGTGGAGAGATTGCGCAGCAGAAAATTGTCGGCATGCTTCAGATGAAAGACGACCGTTAGCGCGTCGCGAGCTTCTACCGAATCCACGGAGGCATAAGCCGCGGCTTTGGGCGAAATGACTGCGCCGGTTCGGATCGAGTTGATGGTCCATACGACGTCGCGAGCGGTCAGAGAACGCCCATCATGGAAGCGCACTCCCGCGCGGAGGTGGAAGGTCAGCGTTGTGGAGTTTGGCTGGTCCCAACTTGTGGCCAAGGCAGGAATGAATTGAAACTTTGCATTGTGATCCACGAGCCCATCGAACAGAATGGCGTCGATTCGTTGCGACTGGGCGTCCGTTCCGATCCGCGGATCGAGGTTAGCCGGGCTGCTTTCGATTAAAAAGACTACGGTTTGTGGATCACGCGGCGTTGCATGACAACCCACGAGTATCGATAGTACGGCAAGGGCGAGCAGGCTACGCATAGGTTACCTGGCCCAGGATTACAGCCCGGGCAGCGCCCGTGGCGGCAGGCACATTTCCCGGAAGATGATTCCAGGTCTGCCACGCGAGCAGTGCGAATGCAGCGGCCTCTTTTGCTTCCGCTGGTAAACCAAACTGCTCGCTCGTCGCCAATGCGCAGCCTAGCGGTTCCAATCGCTGCGCCAGCATCGCCATCAATGTGCGGTTGCGCGCTCCACCGCCGGAAACGATGTAGTCGACTGCGTGGTCCTTCATTCGCGCGGCAGCGAATCGTTTGTAGCTGATCGCGATTGTTTCGGCCGTCAATGCGGTAGCCGTTGCCAGCGCGTCTTCGGGCTTGTGGCTGTGCCGCTTGCATGCGGAAAGAAACTTTGCGGTGTATTCACGTCCAAACTGCTCGCGGCCCGCCGTGCGCGGTGGTTTCAGGCGGTAGTAGGGGTTGCGAAGTTCTGCCTGCAGTACAGGGTCTAGCACATTGCCGGTTGCGGCAATGGCGCCATTGCGGTCGAAGGGCTTTGCGAAGAGTTGTAGCGCTAAATCATCGATCACCATATTTCCGGGGCCGGTATCGAATGCAATTAGTTGGGCTGGAGTCGCTGCGGGTGGAATTGCCGTGAGATTGGCGATGCCGCCGATATTCTGCAGGACCCGCCCTCGCTTAAGATCCGCGAACATCACGTAGTCAAAGAGGGGAACCAGCGGGGCTCCCTGCCCGCCGGCAACCATGTCCGCAGGGCGAAAATTCGAGACAACGGGGATACCGAGAGCGGTGGCAATAACGCCAGGCTCGCCGGCTTGCCAAGTGCATGCGAATCGTCTTCCCGCATAGGAGGACGGTTGTGCCTGATGGAACAGCGTCTGGCCATGGCAGCCAATTAGATCGAGTTTTACTTTGTGGCGTTTGAGCGTAGCCTGCACGGCTTCGGCATAAGCGAGTCCCAGGCGCCAGTTGAGGCGCGCCAACTCTGCCGTTGAGGTCGATTCGGCGTTCATTGCCGCGAGTACGGCGCGGCGTAGCGCAGCAGGGAAAGCTAATCCCTCGTGCGCCAGCAGAGTCAGCTTTGGCCGCTGTTTGCCGGGCATAATCCGCATAACTGCGATGTCGATTCCGTCTGCCGATGTTCCACTCATGATGCCAGCTACTGTCATGGCTTTCGACTTCATGTGGTCTGCACCTCCGCGGCGGGCTGTGAGTTTGCAATCGTTTCGCTGAAGCGCAGAACCCGCGTCTGGAGCGCGTTGAACTGTTTTTCTGAAAGCGTCTTGGAGGTGCCGCCTGCAAACAGCTTCGCCCGCAGGCGTGCAGTCGTCTTTGCCCGCATCAGTAGTTTCTCGCGAAACGAAGTAGATCGCTCACCCTCTGCAATCAATGCTTCATACGCCCGGAGGATCAACTCCGGGCTGTGACAGATCTCCATCAAATCCATGCCTGCGCGGACTGCCTCAACTACGGCCTCTTCGATCGGCATGAATTTAAGAATTCCGCCCATTTCCATGTCGTCGCTGAAGACTATCCCTTGGTAGCCAATGCGCTTACGCAACACGGTTGTGATCCAATAGGCCGAAACGCTGGCGGGGCGTGTCTTTCCAGGGGTTGCGGGATAGGCCGCATGATTCACCATCACCATGGGCAACTCATCGCGTAATTCGCGGTAGGGCGCGAGATCCTCTTTCCATAACTTGCGTGCATGGCGCATGATTGCCGGGGTCTCTAGATGGGAGTCGCGTGTTCCGGCCCCAAGACCTGGAAAATGCTTGCCACATCCGACGACACCTTGCGCCGTGAGGCCGCATAAAAATGCACGTGCATATGCGACGACTCCCGCACCCGTTGCAGAAGCGGCCCGGGATCCCATCACTTCGGCGGAGTCGGGCAGTCCAAGGTCGAGGACCAGCGCCAGGGTTGTATTGAAACCGAAGGCCTTTACGGCTTGACCAATCAACTCTCCGTGTTGGCGCGCGAGGGAGGTTTTGTGCTTAGCGGCTGCCGCGCGAGCCACAGCCTGCGCAGAAGGCATTGGGGCAAGCGCATCTCGCAGACGGTCTACCGTACCGCCTTCGACATCGACGCAGAGCAGGCTGTGGGCCGAGCCTAGCGCAGAAGCCTCGCACAAAAGCGCGCGCGTTTGCCGTGCATCTGCGATGTTGCGACGGAACAGGATGATTCCGGCCGGACGCACCAGCTTGAGCCATGCGCGTTCAAGGCCCGTCAGCTCTACACCGCCGAGGCCGACCACCAGCAGACTTCCAGCCGCTTGCCGCACGGTCGCTGTCATCCGCGCTCCTTCAATTCCTGCTGCAACTCTTCGAGGAGATTCAGTGCCTGCAACGGCGTGAGCGAGTTCACGTCCGTGGCTTCGATGCGGTCCACAATGCGCTGCGACAGAGGCGTGAAAATGGTAAGTTGCATCGGCTCCGGGGTTGTCTCCACCTGCACGCTCTGGCGCTCTTGTTTTTCGTGCTGCCGCAGTACGTGCTTGGCGCGTTCAATGACAGCCGAGGGAAGGCCAGCGAGGCGTGCGACTTCAATGCCATAACTCTTGCTGGCGGCGCCCGGCTCAATGTTGTGCAGAAAGACGATGCCACTGGCAGTGTCCTTTACGCCCACGCGGAGATTCCGCACGCGCGGCAGCTTTTCGGCAAGCATGGTGAGTTCGTGGTAGTGCGTAGCAAAGAGCGTCCGCGCGCCTGTTTCAGCATGGAGGAATTCGACTGTAGCCCACGCCAGGCTGAGGCCGTCGAAGGTCGCGGTTCCGCGGCCCATCTCGTCCAGCAAGATCAGCGAACGCTTTGTGGCGGTGTTCAGAATGGTCGCTGTCTCCGTCATCTCAACCATGAAGGTGGAGCGGCCTCGCGCCACGTTGTCGCTTGCGCCGATGCGCGTGTAGATGCGGTCAACAAGGCCGAATCGAAAACTCTCCGCGGGAACATAGGAGCCCATTTGGGCCATCAGAACGAGCATTGCCGCTTGACGCAGATAGGTGCTCTTGCCACCCATGTTCGGGCCGGTAATCAGGAGAAGGCTCGGTCCGGCAACGCCTGATTCTTCGCCTGCATTCAGGTAGATGTCGTTGGCAATGAACCGTCCTTCGCGTGTCTCCTCCATCCATTGCTCGATTACAGGATGACGTCCGGCTACCGCTTCGATTACGGGCTCTTCGGCGATTCGGGGGCGAACATACCGGCGCGCGGCGGCAAGATGGGCGAAGTTTGCCAGAAGATCCGCTTCGGCGACGGCTGCCGATGAGCGCCGAATCCGTCCCGCTGCCTCGAGTACAGTTTTCCGGAGCTCGGCAAAGATGCGCTTCTCAATTTCGATGGAGCGGTCGTGGGCCGTAAGGATCTTGCGTTCGTACTCCTTCAATTCTGGTGTGGTGAACCGCTCCGCATTGACTAGCGTCTGCTTGCGTTCGTAGTCCGCCGGAGCCATGGCAAGGTTAGCTTTGGTGATCTCGATGTAGTAGCCGAACACCGAGTTGTAGCGCACCTTGAGCGATCCAATGCCAGTTCGCTGGCGTTCGCGCTCTTCGATTGCCGCTATCGCTTGGCGTCCGGTGGTCGAAATGGTGCGTAGCTCGTCGAGTTCCGCATCGACACCGGCGGCAATCGCACCTCCGTCGGTGAGCGTCAGGGGGGGCTCTTCAACAAGGGTGCGCTCGATCAGGCCTGTGACGTCTTCGAGAGTGTCGAGCCGAGCGGCAACATTGAGCCATTGCGCTGTTTTCATGGCGTCGAGCGCTGACTTCAGAGCTGGGAGTTTGCGGAGACTGGCGGCCAGTCCGCGCACATCACGCGGCCCTGCCGAATCGAGGCTCAGCCTGGCGAGCAGACGTTCGAGATCGAGGATTCCGTTGAACGCCCGACGAATCTCTTCGCGGCGCAGCAGATCGCCGTGCGCTTCTCCGACTGCCTCGTAGCGAGCCTCAAGCGCAGTTGCGTCCATTAGAGGTCTCAGGATCGTCGCACGGAGCAGACGTTTGCCCATCGGCGTCTGGCATTCGTCCAGGGTGTGAAACAGAGTTGCGCGGCTGTCTTGCCCTACGAAAAGCGGCTCGACGAGTTCGAGGTTGCGCACAGTGACCTGGTCGAGTTCGAGAGCAGTGGAGTGCTCTTCAAAGCGGAGTGAATCGACGTGCAGTGCTTCATTCTTCTGCGTCGTGCGGACGTAATGTAGCACCGCTCCCGCCGCAATGGCCGCGGCTTCGTGCCCAACGAGGCCAAATCCTTCGAGTGACCGTACGCCGAGTTGGCGCTCGACTAGAGGCACGGCGAAGTCGCGGGTCCAGACCCAGTCCTCGACGCGAGTGCGGGCAGGAATGCATTCGAGGGCCGCCGGCATTTCCGCGCTCGAAGCCACAAGTACTTCACTTGCGCCTGCCATCAAGATCGCGTCTGAGGCTAACTGCAAAGCGTTCGCGCCTTGGTACTCGGCCGTTCGGAATTCGCCTGTCGAGACGTCGAGCAGCGCCACTGCACAGATCGCACCGTCCGGTACGCCGTTGCCTTTGGAAGAGCGCGACTTCAGATGTGCCGCGAGTGGCTCGAGATCGGAATGGGGCTTAGCGGTGGAAGGAATCTTGCCAGGGGCGCCACCAGTTTCAAATAGCGCGGCTAGAAAATTGTTCTGTTCCTGCCCGAGCGCGTTGTCGAGGGCGGTGCCAGGCGTGAGAACCCGCGTCACTTCCCGGCGTACGATCTTCTTGGTGAGCTTGGGGTCCTCCATCTGGTCGCAGATGGCAATACGGTAACCCTTGCGCAGCAGGCGCGTCAGGTATCCGTCGACGGCGTGATAGGGAACCCCGCACATGGGCTGATTCCGCTCGCGATCGCGCGCCGTCAGAGTTAGTTGCAGCTCGCGGCTCACCACGACGGCGTCATCGTAGAAGAGCTCGTAGAAGTCCCCCATTCGGAAAAAGAGCAGCGCATCGGGATTTTCCCGTTTTGCGGCCGTCCACTGGCGCATGAAAGGGGTCAGTTCCGCTGGCCCCTTATGGAGGGCAGAGGCTTGGGAAACAATCGCTCCGGATTGGGGATCGTTGCGGATCACGCTGGCTACCAGATTAACGCGTCGAAGCGGCGGGCTGGGGCACGTGCCTAACGGTCGCTAGAGTGAAGCCGCAGGAGCTGGCTGCGCGGTGTGCATTGAGCATGGCTGAATCGTACTAACTCCTGCATTATCAAAATCTTCCATTGAGGGCCGTTTTCCCGTGAAACACATACTTCCTATCCATTGCTCAATGTGGAATCAGCGACTCAAGAAAAATTTGGAGGTAAAACGCCGTCATAAAAACGACGATTGGGCTGATTTTGCACAATCGGTTCAACATCCGCTCGTTGTGTAAAAACACGGCACCGGCAGGAGGATTTATTCTGAAGTGAACAGCTTGCAGGCGATTTCTGGCCAAGCTGAAGTTTGAACATTTCCCCGTTCCCTGATTCTTGGTCGCTGCTGTAGGTGATTTGGATCACAGTCTGCTGCCCCTAAACGCTTTAAGGTGAAGATCGAAATGTACCTTCTCTGGCTACGAGTTGCGGCTATTCTCTATGCGGCGGCGTCTATAACCGTCTTCCCAGCCGTACTCTATGGCATTTTGCGATGGAGAAAGACTTGTGTGCACCTGGGGGGCATGGCGTTCTTCTTCCACTTTGTGTCGGTGGTGGAGATGCTGGTGCAGGCGCATCACTGGATGCCGGTTACGGTACGCGAAATTGAGTCGCTGCTGGGGCTTGCGGTGGCGGGGCTGTTTTTCCTGGTGTGGTGGCTTTATGACGCGATCTCCCTTGGTATCTTTGCGTTACCAGCGACATTCTTTTTGGTCTTTGTCCCGGCTTTGGGGTCGGACCGATACACGTTTCCTTCGGCAGGAGTGCGGACTAGCTGGCTGGTAGCGCACATTGTCGCCCTGCTGCTGGCTTACGCGGCGCTTTGCTTCAGCCTGCTGGCTTCCATGCTCTATCTCGTGCAGGAACGGCGGATCAAGAGCAAGCCAAGAGCCGGCAAGGATTCCTGGTGGGCTCCGTTTGAATGGCTGCCGCCACTCGACAACCTGGAGCGCATTGCTCTGGCAACGCTTGAGTTCGGCTTTCCATGCATGACGGTTGGCCTGGTGATTGGCTCGGTGCTAGCGCAGGAAACTTCTCTGGGTGCGGCTTACTTCGCCGATCCTAAAGTGATTGCTTCGTTCATCAGTTGGGCAGTGTACGTTCTGCTGCTCTTTGTCCGGCGCAGTGCGGGCCTCAGGGGGCGGAAGGCCGCGTATCTTTCCGGGGCCGTACTTGTCCTCATGATGGCTGTTTGGGGCGCTAACCTCTTCAGCCACGTCCACAGGTTCGGTCCGCAATGACACTGGCTCTCATCGGAGTGAACCACAAGACCGCGCCCATCGCGCTACGCGAACGGATCGCGATTTCGCGCGAGGAGTTGCCCGAGGCGACGCGTGCGCTGGCGGACACTCCAGGTGTTGTCGAGTGCATGATTGTCTCGACTTGCAACCGAGTGGAGATACTAGCCTCAGTCGAATCCCCGGACACGGACCTGACTGGATTTCTGCAGAACCACTTTGGTATTGCGGCAGAGGAACTGGCTCCGCACATTTACGACCACCGGGACCAGGAGGCGGTAAGGCATCTGTTCCGCATGGCCGCCAGCCTTGATTCGATGGTGGTGGGCGAGCCGCAAATTTTAGGACAAGTGAAAGAGGCGTTTGCGGTGGCGCGTGCTGCCGGTACTGTCTCTGGACAACTCGAGCATCTGCTCCAGAGCGCCTTTGCAGCCGCCAAGAAGGCGCGATCGGAGACGGGAATCGGCTCAAATCATGTTTCGATTGCGTCGGTAGCGGTCGATATGGCGCGCAAGATTTTCGGTTCTCTGCAAGGGCGCACGGTATTTCTGGTGGGCGCGGGCAAGATGAGCGAACTGGCTGCGCGGCACCTTGTGCAGCAGGGCGCCGGGACCATCCTGGTGACGAACCGCACCTTCGAGCGAGCACGCAGAATGGCCGAGGAGTTTCAGGGGCCGGTGGCGCCGCGGGTGGTGCCGTTCGAGCAGGTCTACGAGGCGGCCAGCAATGCGGACATTGTAATCAGTTCGACCGGCGCGCCGCACCACATCTTCCGCCCGGAGCACGGACAGGCTTTTCTGCATAAGCGCCGCAACCGGCCCATGTTCTTTATCGACATTGCCGTGCCGCGCGATGTGGATCCGGCGATGAACAAGCTGGACGGAATTTTTGTCTACGACATCGACGACCTGCAGCAGGTGGCCGCCGCCCACATGGAGGAGCGAAATCGCGAGGCCAGCGACGCCGAGACATTGATTGCCGGCGAGGTGGAGCGGTTCGAGCAGCGCCAGCGCACAGTGAATCTGGCTCCGGCGATTGTGGCTCTGCAACGCAAGGCCGAGGAGATTCGGCAGAGCGAACTGCATCGCATGCAGGCGCGGTTGGGAACGCTGAGCGCCGAACAGATTGCCGCGGTTGAAGCTCTTACACGCGGGCTGGTGAATAAGTTTCTGCATCCACCAATGCAAGCGATCAAGCAGGCCGCGCGCGAGGGCGATTCGGTCCGCCTGGATGCACTTTGCGACGCCTGGTCCATCTCGGCCGATGCGCCCCAGGATACAGAGCGGGCGGCACAGAAACCCGGGACTAGCACTACAAGTTCTGAGCGCGCGCAGGCAGGCGAGCCGAGAGTGGAGATTCGCCGATGAACCTACGAATTGGGAGCCGTGGCTCTCAACTGGCGCTCTGGCAGGCAAACCACATCGCGGCGCTTCTGCGTGGCGAGGGACATGCCGTCGAAATCAAGATCATCAAGACAACAGGGGACCGGCTGCAGGAGGTCACGTTTGCCCAGGTTGGATCCAAGGGGATGTTCACCAAGGAGATTGAGGAAGCGCTGGCCGAAGGGCGCGTAGACCTGGCGGTTCACTCGCTGAAGGATTTGCCGACAGAGCTGCCTGAGCTCTTCGCGCTGGCGGCGACGCCGGCACGGGTCGATCCGAGAGATGCGTTTGTTTCGGTGAACCACGCCAATCTAGCCTCGCTGCCGCAATGCGCGAAGGTGGGAACCAGCAGCCAGCGTCGTCGCGCGCAGTTGAAAGCTCTGAGGCCGGACATCGACGCTGTCGAATTCCGCGGCAATGTAGATACGCGGCTTCGTAAGCTCTCCGAAGGGCAGGTTGAGGCGATTCTGCTGGCTTCTGCGGGTCTGGAGCGGCTGGGCAAGACCGATTGGGTGCGCGAGAAGCTCGATCTGAAGAATTTCTGTCCGGCGGCTGGGCAGGGGGCGCTGGGCATAGAAACGCGCATCAGCGATGCCGCTACGATCGACGCTGTTGCCTTTCTGGACCATGCGCCAACGCGCTTTGCTGTAACTGTTGAACGAGCCGCTCTGGCGGCTTTGGGTGGTGGTTGCCAGGTGCCTATTGGCATCCATTGCAGAGCGGGAATTGCCATTGCTGGCAGCGGGTCTGGGCCTGTCGATGAGATCTTTGCTGTGGTTGCCGCGCCGGAGACGGGAGCGGCAGTGCGTGTTCATCACGCCGTGCCGCGTGGGGACAATGAGCCGGTTACGTTGGGCCGCATGATTGCTAAGATGTTGCTCGATGCAGGAGCAGGACCGCTGCTTGAAGCTTCAGGCGGAGTGGCGCAATGAGCTCGCTGCCGCTGGTTGGGCGCCGGGTGCTTGTAACGCGCGCCGCGCACCAGGCAGGCAAGCTCAGCGAGGGGCTTCGTGCGCTGGGAGCGGAGCCGGTTGAGATTCCGGTTCTGGAAATCCGGCCCCCGGTTAGTTATGGACCACTCGACAAAGCGCTTTGCCAACTGGATTCCTACGATTGGCTTATTGTCACCAGTGCCAACACGGTCCGTTCGCTCGTTGAGCGGACGGCGGAATTGGGTCTTCGGATTGAGCCTCCGGTTGCTTTGAAGGTTGCGGCGATTGGAGACGCAACAGCGGCTGCGGTGCGCAGGGCTGGTTTTCCGGTTACGCTGGTGCCGGAATCTTACGTTGCGGAGAGCTTGCTCAAGGATTTGACGAGCCTGGTTTCTGGACGCCGCGTCTTGCTGGCGCGCGCGTCTGTAGCGCGAGACGTGATTCCCGATGTGTTGCGAGAGGCTGGCGCCGAGGTCGATGTGGTGGACGCTTACCGGAACGTGCTGCCTAAGGACGCACCGGAGAAGATGCGCGGCGCGCTTGCGGCGGGAATTGACGCAGCGACATTTACCAGTTCGTCGAGCGTGACACACCTGGCCGAGGCGGCGCGCGAAGCCGGAATCAGGTTTCCATTTGCGGGAGTTGCGGCTATCTCCATTGGGCCGATTACCAGCAAGACGCTGCGCGAGTTGGGCTGGAAACCGGCGGCTGAAGCAAATCCATCCGACATTCCCGGGCTGATCTCCGCGGTGGTGAACTGGTTCAGGCGATAGCATATCCTTCTGGTCACGAATCCAATCTCGTGCTCAAGAAATGATCCATCGCGGCCTGGAAGAGGCAATTTGGCTCATTTTTTGGCATAAACCCTGTAAAAATCTGCTGTTGGCGTAGGGGCTTGTTTTGCTGGCAAGTCTTTTTTTTTGTTCCGATTAGGTCTTTGTTCTGGCCATAGGCTAGAGGCTAGGTAGTAACGGGCCTTGGAGCCGTAAGTGGTTTGTTTTCTTTTAGTTTTTGGAAATCACACAGTTTCACAGGAAATAGGGGGGAGGGGGTAGGGGAAAGCTGGCGGGGTTGGCGAGGCTCCAGCGCTTTGGTGACGGGTCTGTTCGATTGGCTTCATCGTGGTTTCTCCCTATTTCCATTGTGCGCCGGAAGGGGGTAATTCTCCGCAAACGCCGCCTCAGGACTGCCAGGTCTTGTCTTTGGAGTGGCAGAGTTGCTCAAGGTTGCATCGGTCGCACTTGGGCTTGCGCGCGTCGCAGACCTGACGGCCGTGGTGGATGATCTGGTGGGAGAAGGCGATCCAGCGGTCTTGCGGGAGGATTTGCATTAGCTCTTGTTCGACCTTCTCGGCTGTTTCGCTTTTGGCGAGACCTAGGCGGCGGGCGATGCGGAAGACGTGGGTGTCGACGACTACGCCTTCGGCGTTACCAAAGCAGACGCCGAGGACGACGTTGGCGGTTTTGCGGGCTGCGCCGGGGATGGTGATGAGTTCGGCGAGGGTTTGGGGAACCTTACCTTTGAATTCATCGACGATCTTTCGGGCTGCACCCTGAATGGATTTGGCCTTGTTGTGGAAGAAGCCGGTGGTGCGGATTAGGTCTTCAAGTTCGGGCAGGGTTGCTTTGGCCATCGCCTGAGGAGTAGGGAAGCGGCGGAAGAGTTCGGGCGTGACCATGTTGACGCGGACGTCGGTGCATTGCGCGGAGAGGATGGTGGCGACGAGAAGCTCCCAGGGGGAGCGGTGGGTGAGGGCACACTCGACGTTGGGGTAGGCTTCGTCGAGGGCTTTGAGGATGGCGGCGATGCGGTCGGGGGCCAGGTCGCCGCGCGGGGTGGTTTTCTTGGGTTTTTGCAAGTTCAGTTTCATTCGTAGCTCAGGAAAGCAAGCGAGTTTTGCGCCCTTGGGAGCGGAGGAGGGAGACGGCTTGCTTGTCGAAGCTGACGAATTCTTCAGCGCCGAGCCAGCGGCCTTCGTAGGCGATTGCGCCATCGGCAAAGTCGCCGCCTTTATCGAGGATCGCAAGTCCTGCCTCGACGACTGGTTGGTTCACTACGACGTTCGAGCTGTCCATCAGTACGCGAATTGCGCCTGCGATCTCGACTGCAGGCCTCTTGTATGCCTGCCGCAAGACCCAGACAAATTCACACAGTACGGGCACAGGGATAACGACGAGTTCAGAGTTTTCGAGAACCTTCGTGGCCAGTTTCGACTGCACCGGGTCGTCTTGCAGTACGTCGCGCAGCAAAACGTTCGTATCCACTGCGATCCTCATCGCTTGCCTGCCCAGGCATCTTCAGTGATCTTTTTGATCTGGGCGATGGTGAGCCGGGGAGTTCCTTCTCTCGCCAGATACCCGCTGAATTTTGCGATGGAGCCGGTCTTTGGGGCGGCTCCAATCGCAAGCCGTCCGTCCGGCAGCATATTGACTTGGACCTTCTGGCCGGGAGTGATGTTCAAGTGCCGAAGCAACTCCTGCTTCAACGTGATCTGGCCTTTTGCGGTGACGGTGAGCGTTGCCATAGGTATTCCTCAGCACTCATTGTAAGGCAAATATTCCTTACCGTCCATCGCTACAGCTTTCCGTGCAGCCAGTTGCTTAGTTTTTCTATCGGCAGACGGACGCCGATGTAGAACTGGCCGAAGAGGGCGTAGACGGCGCTGACTTCGTCGAAGCGCATTTCGTAGATCAACTTTTTGAAGACGACGGGGTCTTCGGCGAAGAGGTCGACGCCCCACTCCCAATCGTCCATGCCGATGGAGCCGGAGATGATTTGCTTGACGCGGTCGCCGTAGCGGCGGCCGATGAGGCCGTGCTCGTGCATCATGCGCTGGCGCTCGGCGAAGGGAACGGTGTACCAGTTGACCTGCTCGCCGCGCTTGCGGTCCATGGGGTAGAAGCAGAGATATTTGGCTTCGGGCACGGAGGGGTAGAGACGTGGGGCCATGGCGGATGCGCCGCGCTCGAGCGAGGAGGCGACTTCGGCGTCCCACTCCGGGGTGTGCTGGTCAAATTTGCTGGCGGCTTCGTAGGTCTTGCGGCTCGACTCGTAGAGGCCGAGTTCGACAACCGAGACGTAGGAGTGCGTGGGGGTGAGGTAGTCGTAGAGTTCGGTCTGGGCGAGATCGAGTTCGACCTGGTTGAGCGCTTCGAGCGAGTCGCGGAAATGGACGAAGATCAGGTCGCCCTTGTGGCCAAGTTCGGAGAAGAGAGCCGTCTGGATGGGTGCATCGGAGTTGGCGCGTTGGAGACCTTGTAGAGTTTCGATGGCGCTGGCGACGATTCGCTGCTGGTCGGCTTTTGCGGTTGCGCGCCAGGCTTTCCAATCGAAGTGGAAGAACTGGTGGAGGAGCGCGGAGCCTTCGAGAGTGAGCGGAACAGGGGGAAACTCAGACAAGGGAAACACCTCAAGCTTTCGTTAGTGGATCAATCGAAGAACGGGCCCTCGGGGGCTAAAGCCCGCGAGTCTTCTTTGAGGTTAATGTACGGGCTGAAGCCCGTACCCTTCAAACCGGCGGCACGAAGTTCCAGAAAGAAACAAAAATGCAAGTTCGACAAAACACGATGTCGCCATGAAGTTCTACGGACTCCCACCCATCGGACAAAAACAAAGCCGTCCGATGGATGGGGCACAGTTTCATCGATTAAGGGTCGGCAACGCCGGTGGATGACTGTTGCGAACATCTTCATCGTAACAAAATGAGATTGCATACGTGTGCATTTATCTTTTCAGTTTCAATCGCACGAAAGTAGCGTAAACAGTGGGTGTCGGGCCTATATACTGAGAACGCTCATGAGCGAAAAGATATTAGCGTTTCTGTTTGAATTCATAACCCATGTCATCGACGCCGGCGGGTATGCCGGCATTGTTGCGTTGATGGGGATTGAGTCAGCATGCATTCCATTGCCGTCTGAGATCATCATGCCTTTTGCGGGCTACCTGGTTTACCTGGGGCACTTCAGCCTGTTCTGGGCGGCGACGATGGGGGCGATTGGTTGCAATCTTGGATCGGTTGTTGCTTACTGGATCGGCGCGAAGGGCGGGCGGCCGCTGGTGGAGCGTTATGGCAAGTGGGTGCTGATGAACCACCACGATCTGGACCGCATGACGGACTTCTTTGAGCGGTACGGCTCGATCACGGTGCTGCTGTCGCGGCTGCTGCCGGTGGTGCGGACGTTCATTGCATTTCCGGCCGGGATTGCGAAGATGCCACAGCTCCGCTTTCACATTTATACGTTTGCCGGCTCGTGGCCGTGGTGTTTCACCTTGGCCTATGTGGGTATGAAGCTTGGCGAGAAGTGGCACACCGACCCAAGATTTTATGCGGCGTTCCACCGCTTTCATCTGGGGGTTGAGATTGCGCTGGTAGCGGGGATTGTGTGGTTTGTCTGGTCGCACATCAAGCGCGGACGTGAAGCAAATGCAGCTTGATGGCGCGTGCAGCGGCCACTGTTCTTTGTAAGGCGAACGCGGTTCTATTTTCCGGAACTTAAATCTAAATCGATGGAGAACCCATCGGTAGAGCAAAGGAAGGTTAGGAGAAACAATGTCGACTAAGCAAGAAGGCGGCCTCGAGACCGCTACAGGCAAAGTGGCGCCCGCAACGGGCAAGCTGGGCGTAATGGTTGTCGGATTGGGCGCCGTAGCAACGACGATGATCGCTGGAGTGGAGGCGGTTCGCCGCGGGCTGGCCAAGCCGATCGGTTCGCTCACGCAGATGGGCAGAATCCGTCTGGGCAAGCGCACGGAGAACAATTTTCCGCTGGTGAAGGACTTTGTTCCGCTAGCCGATTTGAACGATCTGGTTTTTACCGGCTGGGACATCTTTGAGGACAACGTCTACGAGTCCGCCGCGCACGCCAAGGTGCTGGACAAGGATCTGCTGGAGAAGCTGAAGCCGTATCTGGAGAAGATCAAGCCGATGCCCGCGGTCTTCGACCAGTACTATGTGAAGCGGCTGCACGGCACGCACGTGAAGAAGGGCAAGAACAAGCGCGACCTTGCCGACCAGGTGATTGAGGACATCCGGAACTTCAAGAAGACGGTCGATCGCGTGGTGATGATCTGGGCAGGTTCGACGGAGATTTTCATGCAGCCGACCGGGGTGCATGAGTCGATTGAGGCTTTCGAGAAGGGGCTGGAGACGAGCGACATCGGGATTGCGCCTTCGCAGATTTATGCCTATGCGGCGCTGAAAGAAGGCGTGCCGTTTGCCAATGGGGCGCCGAACCTGACGGTGGATACAAAGGCGCTGATCGAGTTGTCGAAGCGGAATGCGGCACCCATCTGCGGCAAGGACTTCAAGACCGGCCAGACGTTTATGAAGACGGTGCTGGCGCCGGCTTTCAAGGCGAGACACCTGGGCGTTTCGGGCTGGTTCTCGACGAACATTCTGGGCAACCGGGATGGCGAGGTACTGGACGATCCGCAATCATTCAAGACCAAGGAAGAGTCGAAGCTGGGGTCGCTGGAATACATCTTCCAGCCGGAGCTTTACCCGGATCTTTACAAGGACATCTACCACAAGATTCGCATCAACTACTATCCGCCGCGCGGAGACGACAAGGAAGCCTGGGACAATATCGACATCTTTGGCTGGCTTGGCTATCCGATGCAGATCAAGGTGAACTTTCTTTGCAGGGACTCGATTCTTGCGGCTCCGATTGCGCTGGATCTGGTGCTGTTCCTCGACCTGGCCAAGCGTGCGCCAACGCTGCGCTCAATTGGCATCCAGGAGTGGCTGAGTTTCTTCCTGAAGTCGCCGCAGACGGCCGAGGGGCTTTACCCGGAGCACGATCTGTTTATCCAGTCGATGAAGCTGAAGAACACGCTGCGGCACATCATGGGCGAGACGCTGATTACGCATCTTGGGCTGGAATACTACGACTAAACGTGGGGGCGGGGGAGACCTCTTTCGCCTTTCGACAAGCAAACACGAAGCCCCGTCCGCAAGGACGGGGCTTCGTGTTTGAAGTACTGAATGCTCTATGCCATTACAGGCGCAGGCTCGAGAATCGGAATAACCGGGGACGGCACGGATGCCGCAGGTTGCGGCGCGGGGGCGTGCGTTTGCGTATGAGCCGAACGCGTGAGCTTATGGACAAAGTGATAGGGGGGCCAAGGACCGGATAGCTGCATCAGGCATTCACGCATCATGGCGCTTGTGGTGGCGAACTTGTTTTGATAGCGCTCGACGTATTTGCGGTCGATGAGGTGGGCGATGTCCAAGACCATCTTCCCGCTTTCCGTGAGCCGGCAACTGACCTCTTCATCGAGGGGCATGAAGAGCCGGTGCATCTGGAAGCTGACGGCGCGGGCGCGGGTCTGGCGTTCGCGGGTGCGGGCAGCGTTCTCACGGAGGTTGGTCAGATATTCGCGTCCAACTCCCTCGGCCGCTACACGCTTCTCGATGTCCTTGCTGCAACAGTCGTCGACAAAGATCTTGAGGTGCATCTCGGTCTTGCCGCGCAGTTTGTCAATGTTACTGAGGAACTGGCGCTGGTTGGAGCGGATGGACTTGCGCAGGATGTCATCGTCGCAGAAGACGGTTCCGAAGCGGAAGGGAAGCACCGTGGAGTGCTGGAAGCAGTCCGCAATGACCCTGGCGTGGTCTACGCCGGCCTTCTGGTTCAGTGTTTCCAGTGGGTTGTGTTCGCTGACAACGATGGCGAGGTCACTGGCGGGGTAAAGAAATACCTGGTTACCACTGACTCCGAGGACCGATTCCAGTGGAATAGGTTTGCGATGGCGAGCTAGTTCAGGAAATGCTTGTTTTTCACCGATGCAGTAGGCATACCATGCCATGGCGAGATGCTCCGTTCGCGTGCGCCGATAAGCGCCGCCGGTTGGTGAAACTCATAGATTTCAGGAAAACTGCATAGTGGATCATATCTCCGGGCTGTCTTGAAGGCCCCGGCTCAACTAACCGGAATACTAGTCCCGCGAAAATACGACTGGCAACAGCGGTTGTCACAAAGTTCGCGAAAGTGAGCGAAAGGACGAAAATTAGTATTCACGGGAATAATTTTATGGTTGATGGCATGAAAATTAGCCTAGATAGGGAATTGTAGCGAAGAAAGTGAGGGGTAAAGCGCTTTGAATGGACTGGACCGTGGCTGTCGGGCGCGGGCAGGATGGAGCACTGTTTATGCAATTACGGAGGTTACGTACGGGCGAAAGCCCGTACGCTTCACCGTAAAGAGTTTTTTCTCAGTCTGGAAATCAGGGCAAAACGCGCTGGATGTGCATGTACAGCAGCAGATTCAGCAGGACGGAGAACGCCAGCAAGCCGATGGCGACCAAGGCTACAAGGTTGATTTTGCTGCCGACTGCCTTAAGGTCTTCAAGTAACTCCTGCTGTTCCAGGGTGTTGCGGTCAGTGGCCTCGCGGACCATCTCCAACTGGTCTTCGACGCGCTTGAGGGAGGAGTTCTGCTCGACAAACTGATCACGCAATTCGCGATGCTGCGTGCGGAGTTCGGCTAATCCCTCCTCGATCGGCAGCAGGTTAGCCGGGGGCGCCGGAGGCGCTGGGGGAGGCTGGGGGTTAAGAATATTGGAGACAGTGGTGGCGATATTTCCGTCGAGCAGGGGCAGAATTCGCTGCACGAAGGGCAATGCTGTGCGGATCAAGCCCACGGCGCGCTGAAGGGTGGAGGGATGCCCCGAGGGATCTGGCTGGTTTGCGAGCGCCTGTCCAGGGGGCGGAACGGAGGTCAATCGCCTGGGTTCGCCCTGGCTCTGAGCGGGCTGAACGTTGGCGCCAATACCCATTGGCAGCGGGGAACCGACGGTGCGCGGCTGCGGCATCTTTGTGGGCTGTGCCAGTTCGGAGCTCCCTGCCAAGCGCTCACGTTCTTCGACGATTTCCCTCAACGAATCGTTCATGGACGTCCTTCTTTCGACAACTTAAGCGGCAATCCCCATATATACCGGATTTTCCACCGTATTGGAACTCAAATCGGCGCAGACAGTATATTTATCGAGCGGAAGCGCAGGATGGTCTCGAACCCGAGGGCCTGTCTGAGAAGTTGATTGAAAAACAACAGCAGATCCTTCGACTCACCACCGCCACGCTGAAAAGAAACAAAAATGCAAGTTCAACAAAACGCAATGTCGTCATGAAGTTCTACGGACTCCCACCCATCGGACAAAAACAAAGACGTCCGATGGATGGGGCACAGTTTCATTCCCCGCGGGTCGGTGAAGCCGGTGGACGACTGAAAAGCGCTTGGGGCCCCGTTCGCTCAGGATGACAGCCTCTCGGGGGAGTTTAGGATGACAGCCAGTGTTTTGCTGCGAATTTCTGAGACAGGACACTGAGTGTTGCGACCGGTCCAGAGAAAACGAAACTATCGCACAGCGCCGGCGTCCTTTGCCGGCCAATAGATAAATGCGGCCTTTCCATAGATGAGCGATCGCTCGACAGGACCGAATTCCCGGCTGTCAGAAGAAATCGAGCGGTGATCACCCATCATGAAATAGCAATCCGGGGGAACAATCGTCTCTGCCATGGAACGGCTATCGCGGTACTCATCTGGCACGTAGCCCTCGGTCAAAGGCTTTCCGTTGAGCCAAACCTGTCCCTCGACGACCCACAGCCGGTCGCCAGGGAGGCCAATGACGCGCTTGATGTAGCTTTTCTCGGGATCGCGCGGGTAGTGAAAGACCACCACATCGCCGCGCTCAATGGCGGAGACGTGATAGACAAACTTGTTGATGAATAGACGATCGCGGTCTTCGAGGCGCGGCAACATGCTGGTTCCCTCGACGCGCACGGGCTGATAAAGAAAGGTAATGATCAAGACGGAAGCAGCCGCGGAAATGAACAAATCGCGCAGCCAGAGCCCAGCGCCAGCAGCTATTTGAGGCGGCGCGGGGGTGGGGTTCTGAACCGGCGAAGCGATGCCGGCCTGAAGATCTTGAGTTGAACCTGATTCAGGGATGTTCTGGGGACCTGTTTGCATCACACTTCCAGAATACTATTAATCGCAGCCCAGCCCACCGGATGGGCAAAGAACGCGAAGCGGTTTGGGTTTTTCCAGCGGTTTGAGTTGATGGGCTGCTGGAACCAGCGAAGGCTCGGCGCCCGCGGCGGTCAGGTTTTCCTCTTCGAGAATCAGGGGCCGCTGCAGAACCATTTCCAGTTGAGTTCCGTTTTCGATATTGACGTCGGCGCCACGGGTAAACAGGGTAGCCAGGCCAGCGGCGGCAAGCCCCGCGCCAACGCCAGCAATTCCTCCAGCAAGCGGGTGCCCTCCCGGCAAGCCGCCTATCGCTCCTACCGTACCGCCGACCGGGACAGCGACTTTCGCCACTTCACCTGCATTTCGCCCTTTGTTTCCGGCCTGCTCGATTGTGCCCTCGCCATTAGCATCGACGGACTGATTTTTGGCGCCGGGTAGACTGTTGACCATTCCAGGGATCTCGACTACCGTGCCGTTGGGGAAAATGATGGATGAAAAATGCATATCCAACTGAGACTTGCCCTTGACCCGGCCAGCGCGCTCAACCCGATCGACTACGCCTTGCACGTACACACCGGCCGGGATCATTACGCGGTTTCCGACCACAACAGGAAACGTCGAGACCAGATAGACGCCGTCGCCAGGCTTGGCGCTCTTGGTGTTCACCGCACTGCGCAACTGGAGCAGCACCTTGGTGCCGGCAGGGACGGTGTAGGTCTTCCTTACCGTAGCTTCGCCAGGGGCCGGACACGGCATCTTTTCATCCATCGGCTCGTAAGTCTGGCCGACAGGGCGGCACGGTGCACCTAACACACCCGGCGAAAGGAGTGGGACTGCTTTGCTATCCGGTCCGATGACACTGGTGATTACAGGGGACGTCGCGGCGGGCGTTTGTGTGGAGGCGGCGGGAGCGGCGGCAGCTGTCTGGGATTGTGCGGGAGCAGCCGCTACCAAGCCAAGTGCGATTGCAGCCGCGAACAATCTATGCAGCAGACGCATGTGTTCCTCCGCAGAATCCCTTGTTACGATAGACGATTCGTTACCCCACAAGGATAGCCTGACTGGCCGGCGGAGGCACAAGAAATGCTGCGGGAAATTATTCGCGTTACGATCAAAGACAGCGATGAAACCTAAGCTTAGTCCGACCACTAGCGCCTCTGCCGCCCAGCGCGATCAATTCGCCTCCGCTTATCGAGTTCTGGACGACGCGATTGCCGCTCATGCGTTTCCGGGCTGCGCTTTTGGTGTCCTGGCGGGCGGCAAGGTTGTGCTTGAGGACGCCCGCGGCAACTTTACTTACGAATCGGAATCGCCGGCCGTAACAGCCGAGACCGTCTACGACCTGGCAAGCGTAACCAAGGTTGTGTCGACCACGGCGGTGGCCATGCTGCTTGAGCAACGCGGCCTGCTCGATCTGGATATGCTTCTCGGCGATCTGTTGCCGGCGTTTGTGACTGGCCGCTCAGCCAGCGACCCGGCGCGACCCGTGACGTTGCGGCATCTGCTGGCACACAGTTCGGGACTCCCTGGCTATGTTGAGTTCTTCCGCACCGAGACGACGCCGGATGCGCTCCTGGATGCCTGCCTGCGGCTGCCGCTGGAAGCGGAACCGGGGAATCGCGCGGAGTACTCAGACCCTGGGTTTATTTTGCTCGGCAAAGCACTGGAAGCGCGCATAGGCGGGTCACTGCGGACATGGGTTCAGCGCGAGGTTTTTGAGCCCCTGGGAATGAGCGCGACGGCTTTTATTCCTGAGCCTGGCGCGCGTGGACTTATACCTCCTACGGAGGAGGACGCGACCTTTCGCCGCAGACGTATCCAGGGAGAGGTTCAGGACGAGAACGCCTGGGTGCTTGGGGGAGTGGCGGGTCATGCAGGTCTGTTCTCGAACGTGCCGGACCTGTTGCGCTTTGGGAGCGAAATCCTGGACTCCAGATTTGAAACAATTACAAGGAGGAAGCGAACCAACCTTTTCAGGGCCGGGACCGTCGAACTGTTTGCTAAGCGGCAGGGACCGGAGGGCAGTTCGCGCGCGCTGGGGTGGGATACACCATCTTTGAGTTCGTCATCGGGAAGGCACTTTTCCCCTCATTCCATAGGACATCTAGGCTACAGCGGTTGTTCGTTGTGGGTCGATCTCGATGCAGGGGTTGCGGTTGTGCTGCTGACAAACCGCACCTGGCCTGACCGGAAGTGCCAGTTGATTCGCGAGATTCGCCCGGCTTTGCACGATGCCATCCGTGAAGCACTTTAGAACATGGGTACCCCTGGTTCCTCTGTTGCGTAAAGCGTTAGAGAATTCTCTCGTTACTTGCGCATTTTGCAGATAGAATCAAAAATTGGGGACAGACGCGATGCTAATCAGCTCTATGATGCAGGAGACGGCCGGCGCCCAAACAAACGACATCAAGAACGACCAGGCCTCCTTGCTTCAAAATCTAATCACAGAGAGCCAGAACGAGGCTTCTCAAGGCTTTGACACTAAATCCGCGCTCGATATCGCGCGCATCATCAACCACGAGGATGCGAAGGTAGCGGCAGCGGTCAAGAAGGCGATACCTGAGATCGCTCAGGTGATCGACCAGGTTGCCCGTTGCCTGCGCGACGGCGGACGGCTCATCTACATAGGAGCCGGATCGAGTGGACGCATTGCGTCGCTAGATGCATCCGAGTGTCCACCCACTTACTCCACAGCTCCGGGCCAGGTGCAATACATCATGGCTGGCGGACCTAAGGCTCTGGCCTCGGCCGTTGAGGTGAATGAAGACTCTGAGGAGTTGGGTCAACGGGATATTGCCCGGCGGCGCCCTACCCGGAAAGATGTCGTGGTGGGCATCTCCGCTTCAGGGCGTACTCCCTATGTAGTCGCCGCGGTAGCCTATGCCCGCGCCCGCGGAGCGCATACCGCCGCGGTCACGTGCAATATGGGGACACCACTGGTGGATGCGGCCGATATCCCGATTGTTGCCGATGTAGGCCCTGAAGTCATCTCCGGATCGACGCGCATGAAGGCCGGCACAGCTCAGAAGATGATTCTGAATATGATCACGACCGGCGCCATGACCCGTCTGGGTTATGTGTACGAGAACCTGATGGTTAACGTGCACATGCAGAACTCGAAGCTGGTTGAGCGCGGAATCCGCATCCTGATGAGCGCGTGCAAAATCGATCGGCAGACCGCGGTGAACACGATCAAGAGCGCAGGCAGAAGCGTGCCAGTAGCCCTGGTGATGCTGAAGGCAAGGGTCGACAAGCCCGATGCCGTGCGCAGGCTTGCCAAATCGGACGGTAATGTCCGGCTGGCGATTGAAGATACTGTGCTGGAGCTGTAATCGTTTGTTCTTCGCGCGGCGGCGTTTGTGCAATCTGAGGGAGATCCGTTCGTTAGCTCCCAACTTTAGTAAACTTAACGGCAGAATGATTGCTGCCTCCCGCTCGATTCGCCGACTTTGCCCTGCATATGTCGGGCCCGCTCTCCTGGCCGTCTTAACGTTGGTTCTTGCCAGTTCTTCGTTCGTACGAGCGCAGGGCACGCACCTCTGGACCCAATCAAAGGTCGAGGAGTTTGAGAAGGGGACCCCGCAAGGGGTATCGATCGAGAGCGATGGACGCCTGCGTGAGGGGCCGGGCCTGCGAGAGATCCTTACGACGCCTTCGACGTTTGTTTGGTCCGTCGCCGTGGACAAGAGGGGCGAGGCGTACGTGGGAACCGCATCGCCTGCTACGGTGTTGCGCGTGGGGCCCGACGGAAAGCCCGTTACACTCTTTGAGACCAAAGACCTGAGCGTGCAGGTTGTGCGCATGGGACCGGATGGAAACCTTTATGCGGCGACACTGCCTAGCGGCAAAGTCTACCGGCTGAAGCCAGATGCGACGACTAAACAGGATGACGACAGCGCCGAAGCGATCTTCGATTCTGCAAAATTCGAAAGCCCGAACTCGGCTGACAGCAGTACTTCCGGCGACAAAGCTGCTTCAAATGCGCACTACATCTGGGATTTGGCCTTCGACCAGGCAGGCAGACTCTATATCGCAGCGGGGGGACCGGGAGCCGTGTATCGCGTCGATCCCGCGAAGCATGGCTCAAAGCCGGAGCTGTTCTTCAAGAGCGACGAGGCGCACATCAGGGCGCTGGCATGGGACGCGAGGGGGAACCTGATCGCAGGCTCCGATGGGACAGGGCTTGTCTACCGCATCAGTCCGGAAGGCAAGGGCTATGTGCTCTTTGAGGCGCCCAGGCGCGAGATTACGGCAGTAGCCGTGGGCAGCGACGGCACCATCTATGCGGCCAGCGTTGGCGACAAGACTCACAATCCTTTGCCTCCGCTGCCGGTGCAGGGCATTGGCACTGCCACCGTCACGATTGTTCAGCCGGCTTCTCTCCAGGCTGTGAATACGAGTACATCTCTGCCAGAAGGAACTGAGATCTACGCACTCAAAGAAGGACAGGCGCCGCGCAAACTCTGGTCGAGCAAAGAAGATATTGTTTATGCGCTCGCCGCGCGACCTGACGGCCTGCTCGCACTTACTGGCAACCGCGGACGCATTTTCCGCATCCAGAACGACGGCAGCTACTCCGATGTCGCACATCTGGAAGCACAGCAAGGCCTTAGCGTGGCCGTTCAGCAGACTACGCAAGGGACAAGCGAAATTCTGGTAGGTGCGGGCAACACCGGCAAGCTCTACCTGCTCGGCGCCGCTGAAAAGCATGAATACGCCAGCAACGTGTTCGATGCCGGCGCATTGGCCCGGTTCGGGCGCGTCGAGGTTGAGCCGGGCTCATCTGCCTATGAGCTATTCACCCGCTCTGGCAATGTGGAGCAACCGGTGCGCGGCTGGTCGGACTGGCAGTCGCTGAACGATGGCGTTGTGGTTTCGCCTGCTGGGCGCTTTTTGCAGTGGAAGGCTGTGCTTCACGAAGGTGGAACTCTTGGCAGCGTCGCTGTGAACTACCTACCCGTGAATGCGGCGCCCGTAGTCGACGATCTGGTGGTTGTCGCCGGCGCGCGCGTGAACCCGCAAACTTTCGTCGGCAGCCAGCCACAAACGGTCAACATTGCGTTTCCATCTCCCTCGACTACGAGTGATGGAGCCAGTTCCGACTCCGCAACGCCTCTGGCCGCGGCAAAGGATCGAACAGCCGTGACGGCGCGGTGGGCGGCTCACGACGATAACGGCGACGATTTGACGTATTCGCTTTATCTCCGCGGCGATGGCGAAACCGTGTGGCGTCTGCTCAAGGACAAGATTACCGAGAAGGTGTACAGCTTCGATGCGGCGCTGATTCCCGATGGCGGCTACCAGGTGAAGATTGTCGCTTCAGACGCTCCTTCGCATACTCCTGGCGACGCGCTTGCCGGCGAGAAGGTGAGCGATCGCTTCGAGGTGGACACTACGCCACCCGTGATTGCGAATCTCAAGGCTATTCGGGGGACTACTTGCGGCGGCGCGCCGTGCTCCAGCGAGATCGTGGTGTCGTTCGATGCGCAGGATGCATTCTCGCCGATCGCTCATGCCGAGTATTCGCTCGACGCGGGACCGTGGCAATACATCGAACCGGTGGGAAAGATCTCCGACTCCCGCAGCGAACATTACTCGATCAGCATCACGCTGGATAAAACTCCCAGCAAGCCCGGCGAACACCTCATCACAGTACGCGCTTACGATCGCTACGACAACGTGGGTGTCGCCAAAACCGTGATTTCCGGTCAGGAAAAGTAGAGCGGAAAAAGAGACTGAATGCGATTTGAATTGTTTTTGGCGGCGCGTTATCTGAGAGCCAAGCGGCGACAAGCCGTTGTCGGCGTGGTCACGGCCATCTCTGTTGCCGGTGTCGCGGCCGGTGTCGCAGCGCTGGTCATTGCTCTCGCCATTACCAACGGGATGCGGCGCGATCTGCAGGAGCGGCTCCTCGGTTCATCGGCGCATGTTGAATTGATGCGCGTCGACGCGGACGGCATCCGCGATTGGCGGCCTTTGCTGGAGCGCCTGCGCCAAGTGCCTCATGTGACCGCCGCGTCGCCCGGCATCTACGAAGAAGTGATGGTTTCGCACGGACCGCGCGCTGGTTTTGCGCTCGTCAAGGGCATCGTTCCGGACCAGGAACGCACGGTCAGCAATCTTCTGGATTCGATCACTTCCGGCTCCGCTGGCGGGCTCGATCCGAACGCTGTTTCCGCCTCCATCGCCACTGTTCCGGCCCTGGTGCTCGGCAGCGATCTTGCCGGACAAATCGGCGTCCAAGTTGGAGACCAGGTTGTCGTCACCAGCCCGCAGGGCGAACTCAATCCGGTCATAGGGCTGGTTCCCAAGTTTCAGTCTTTTCGCGTGACGGGGATCTTCCATTCAGGCTTTTACCAGTACGACTCAAGCATGGCCTTCGTGCGCCTCACCGATGCGCAGCGACTCTTCGATGAGCCAGACTTGCTCTCTGTCATCAGCTTCAAAGTCGACAACCTGAACCGCGCGCCGGAGATCGGCCGCTCCATCGAGCAGGCAGCCGGCAAGGGCTACATGACCACCAACTGGATGGAGCAGAACCGGGAACTCTTCCGTGCTCTCAAGCTCGAGCAGATTGTCACTTTCATCGTGATCGCGCTGATCGTGATTGTTGCAGCGCTGAATATTCTCATCGCTCTCACCATGATGGTGATGGAGAAGACGCGCGACATCGCTGTGATGATGAGCTTCGGGGTAGAACCGGGCCAGGTACGGCGTATCTTCCTGATGCAGGGGCTGCTGATCAGTCTGGTCGGCACGGCCATCGGACTGGCGCTCGGCTATTTTGCCGCCTGGGCCGGCGGCCATTACCACTTCATCCACCTGTCCGCGGAGGTCTACTCGATCGATACGCTGCCGTTTGCCCCGCGCCCCATCGATGGGGTGATCGTGGCGGCCGTTTCCATTGGGATGTCGATGCTGGCCACGCTGTACCCCTCGTCGGCGGCGGCCAGCGTGTTGCCTGCCGAGGCGCTCAGGTACGAGTAAGGCGTTCAGAACGCAGATTGACAATGTGTCACAAAATGTGTCACATTGTATTCATGCCATCCGTGAACCTACGCGAACTTCGCAATACGCGCCAGTTGCTTTCATGGCTGGAAGCTGGCGAAGTCGTCGAACTCAGGAAGCGCAACGCGGTCGTCGCGAGAATTGTGCCTGAGTCTCCTCGGGTTCAACCTGTCGAGTGGCCAGACTTTGCGGCGCGCCGCCGGCGGATCTTTGGCGATCAAGTACTCACCCCGGTTGCGGACCTTATCGAGGATAGAGAAAGCAGCCGCTATTGAGCGTTTATGCGGACTCGAGCTTTCTCGTCTCCCGCTATGTCGTGGATGTCCATTCCTCCCAGGTTGACCATGCGCTTGCACACAGGCCATCTGTTTGGTTTACGCCGTTCAACAGTGCCGAACTTGCCAACGCAATCTATCGACAGATATTTCTGAAGCGGCTTACGCTTGCGCAGGCGCAGCTGGTATGGAGCGACGTTGAGCAGGACTGCGCCAATGGAATTTGGGCGCTTGTCAATTTTCCTGAACGCACCTGGGAGAAGAGCATCGATTTGGCTCGACGCTATGGCCCTAGCCTTGGTGTCCGTACGCTGGACTCCCTGCATGTAGCCTGCGCCCTCGAGCTAAGGGCGGAAAAGTTCTGGACTTTCGATGAGCGGCAGGCTCGGCTGGCTGAGGCCGCCGGGCTCGATACAACTCCCTGATCTACCGCCAGCGTCAACTTACTGCGGCGTAATAATCCCGCCGACCGCATGACGGCGCGGCAACACGATTCCGCGATGATCGACCTCAGCTTTGGGCGTACGGGCTTGCTCGGCAGCAATTGAACTGGTGCGCTCGACCAGGGCTCCGCCACAGGCGGGGCACCAATCGCCCAGGATTTCTTCCGCAACGACTGCGTGACATTGGCTGCAAATACGTTCCATGAATGAAAGATTACCGGATCGGACCTACAAAGAAACAAAAATGCAAATTCAACAAAACACGATGCCGTCATGGAGTTCTACAGACTCCCACCCATCGGACAAAAACAGAGACGTCCGATGGATGGGGCACAGTTTCATCGATCGCGGGTCTGTGAAGCCGGCAAGCGACTGTTACAAACCTCGCCCGGTACACTAAAACCATGCATCCTCCCGTTCGACTGGTGGCAATCGACATGGACGGCACCCTGTTGCCGAATGCTCCGCAGACTTTGACGCGGCGCAATATGCGGGCGCTGAAAGCGGCGCAGGATGCTGGCATCACGGTGGCCATCGCGACCGGCAGACGGATGGCCTACACGATTCCTCTGCTTGAGGGCATTGGCTTGCGAGCGGATACCCCACTGATCACGTCTAATGGTGCAGTGGTTCGAACACTCGACGGTGAGTTTGTCGATCGCTGCCATATGGAAGCGCGTGTCGCTAGGGCGCTTTGTGGTCTGCTCAGGCCGTTTGGAGCAGTGGTTTTCACGTTTGACCGGCCAGGACGCCCCGAACTTGTTCTGGAGGATCTGGAACAGGCTCATGGGCGGATCGCACTTTGGGTAGAGACCAACCGCAAAGCCATTGAAGTGATCAAGCCCTTGGAAAAGGCATTCGACGACGGCGCGGACCCTATTCAGGGCATGGTAACCGGCTATCTGAGCAAGATGAAAGAAGCGGAGCGGGCTCTCAAAGCGAGTGAATGGAGCGACAGTTGCGAGTGTGTCCGGACCGAGTATCCGGCACGCGACATCTCGATTCTGGACCTTTTGCCGCTTGGCGTATCGAAGGGCTGGGCGCTTGAGCGACTCGCAGGGCGCCTGGGGATTAGTAAAAGCGAGACGATGGCGATCGGCGACAATTGGAACGATGTGGATATGCTTGAGTGGGCGGGTCAAGGCGTAATGATGGGCAATGCGGCCCAGGAATTGCGTACCATGGCAAAGTTACGGGGCTGGAAGCAGGCTCCGCCCAACGACGACGATGGCGTTGCCGTAGTGCTGGAAGCAGCCGTAAAGAAGCGCGCTGCAGGCAGTGCGTAACTGAAAGATTTCGAGTCTCAGGTGTAATTGACGATGCAGCGCAAGCTCCTGATAGCCGCAGTGTTGACCGTACTGGCGTCCTCAGCCAGGGCAGCCGAACACGTGACGCTGCTCAATGGCTCCGAGATGCTGTGTAACCACCACACCGAGATCGATGGACGTGTGCGCCTCTACCTGAGCGCCGGCGAAGAGAACTACATCGAGTTCGCCCCGCAGGAACTGAGCCGCATCGAACCAACTCCCGATCCGCCAACTCATCGAGACGTTGCGCAGAACCCCGCCAAAGGGCCAACGGCCGTGAGCCCCGATGCCAGGCTCAGTCAGGTAGACCTTGGCGAGATACTGGCACGGGCGAGCCACGAGCACAATCTGGACGTGGATCTGCTGGCCAGCGTGGTGAAGGCGGAGAGCGGCGGCAACGCACGTGCGCGCAGCCATGCCGGAGCCCAGGGCCTGATGCAATTGATGCCGGGAACCGCGAGCGATCTAGGAGTGGAAGACAGCTTCAAACCAGACCAGAATGTCCGCGGCGGGTCAACGTATCTTGACGAACTTCTCGTCCGCTATCGCGATAATCTTGCCCTTGCGCTGGCCGCCTATAATGCAGGCCCAGCCGCTGTGGACAAATACCGCGGCATCCCTCCCTATCGCGAAACGCAAGCGTATGTGGCGCGCGTTATCCACGAGTTCAATCGCCGCGTACGAGCGCGTGAAGCACTTGCCCGCAATGCCGTCGCATCGGTGAGCACCCCCTGATTCAACGGATACTGGAGGATGCTTCAATTCTGTTCTCGCCCAGCCTTATGAAATAAACTCATATTGTGAGCTGCGGAACGGAGAGCGCTTGAAGAAGAATCAATTGATCCTGGGCGTGGTAGTGCTTGCGGCGTTGGTGGCGCTGGTGGTTTGGGGCAGCAACAGAATCCACTTCGACTTTGGCGTCTTTCGCGCCCAACTCGCAATGGCCAGCTGGGCGAAGATTGGCATCGCTGTCGGCTTCATCTACATTGGCTACTTGTTCCGTTCAGTACGCTGGGCTTTCCTGCTCCGGCACGAAAAGAAAGTGCCGCCGTTCTCGCTTCTGTCAACCCAGGTAATAGGTTTTGCGGCAGTGGCGCTTATCGGTAGGGTCGCGGACCCGGTACGTCCTTACCTCGTCGCGAAAAAGACCGGTCTGCCGCTCAGCAACCAGTTCGCCGTGTATATTGTCGAGCGGCTGTTCGACTTCGGTGCGATGGCGCTGATCATTTCCAGTGCTCTCTTGTGGATTCCGTATCCTCAAACGGCAGCCACGACAAACACATCAGGGTTCTTCGCGCATCTTCTGGCGCCGCTTCTACATCGCTTTCCGGTTTTGTCGGAAATCCTCACTCGCTTTGGAGCATTGCTCCTGACCTTGGTAGGCGTTCTCGTTCTAGTTGCCGTGCGGCTGTCCGGTGGCGTGGTCGCGCGGCTCGCAGAAAAATCGTTTGGATTGGTTTCGAAGAATCTTGGACGCGCAATCGGCCACAAGATCCGGACATTCCATGCCGGGCTCTATGCCGTCCGTAACTTTTCCGATTTTGCCATTGTCACTGCACTCTCGCTGAGCATGTGGTGCCTGATCACGCTGGCCTACCTGGAGACTGTGCAGGCCTTTACCGCCAGCCCTGAACTGGCGGGAATGAACTTGGCCAAGTGCATCCTGTTAATGGCAATCAGCGGCGGCGCAAGTGCCCTCCAGTTGCCGGTGCTGGGTTGGTTTTCACAGATTGCCTTCGTGGCCGCCGCCCTCTCCAGCTTCTTCGGCGCAAGGCCTGAGGCGGCCACTGCGTGTGCCGCGACACTGCTGTTTGTAACCTTCCTAAGCATCATCCCCGTCGGCGTTATCTGGGCCCGCTTTGAGCACGTAAACCTGCGCAAGGTTACGGTGGAAAGCGAGCACGCGGGCGCGGACCTGGACGAGAATGGAATCGCCACGGAGGCATGAAGTTTTCATCAGCCATTGCCGCCGCTAACTTGCTGACCTGCCCTCCGCGTGGCGGGGGTTAACTTGGCGAGTGTCTTTGAGCCGCTCCGCTAAAACGGTTTGGCTTATTCCGCGGCCGGTGGCTCTTGCTTCTTAGTTGCATTTGCCGCCTCCGAGTACCGGATTGTCTCCGGTCCGGCTGCCCCGCCCGTCATCAACATGCTCATGGCCTGTTCCATGGTCAGGTTCGTATCCGTCACTCGTTCCATGGGAAGAATCTGCAGAAATGCCGAAGTCGGGTTGATCGCATTGGGCAACAAAACCGCGGCCAGTTGTGCGCCGCTGGTCGAGTCGGTGAGCGTGCGGGTGAGGAAGCCGATGCTTTTCTGGCCGGGGATCGGAAAATCGACCAGCACCACACGCTGGCTGGTCTCCTTCTTGGCCATCATCGTATCCAGAAGCTGGCGGACGGAGGTGTAGACCTTGGCCACAAACGGCAAACGCTCCAACACGGCCTCGAAGAGACTGAACGCCTGCTGGCCGATGACCAATGAAGTAACCCGCCCCGTCACATAAAGCACCACCAGCGTAAGCAGAATCGCCAGCAGGGACTGCAACCAGGGCTGGCTGAGCCAAGCGGCAGGGAAGAACGCGGCATAAAGTTGAACGACGGGCATCCCGGCTCTGGCCAACTCACTGAGCAGAAAGCTGAAGATCAGGTAGGTGACAAGCAGGGGGCCGATGGTGAGAACTCCTGCCAGGATATTGCTTTGCAGGCTGCGCAATGTACGGGCAAAAACTGGATTCACTAGGGCTCTCCCACGGTTCTTGATGCTAAGAGGATACGCGACTTTGGCCGTCAGGCTGGGTGTTCTGTAGGTTTTCCAGACGAAGCAGGTTTTTCGATGGATTGGCGGT
The DNA here is from genome assembly GCA_964419175.1 of uncultured Occallatibacter sp. GTDB lineage: Bacteria > Acidobacteriota > Terriglobia > Terriglobales > Acidobacteriaceae > Telmatobacter. The sequence goes on from CAYQOQ010000025.1 coordinate 40,085, forward strand.
TTGCTGGAGAGGCATGTCCATTGGAATTTGGGGGCGAAGGACGGCGTTTGGTCCGCGTGTGAAGGAAATCGTCAACAGCCTAAACTGGCGGTCGTTCAGAGATGCAGAACCTGCTAGAATTGGTTGAATCCACTCCTTTGGAGAGGCAATGCAGGCAATCTTAGCGCTCGAAGACGGGCGCATCTTCCGTGGCCACGGCTATGGGCACCCCGGCGAATGCCAGGGCGAGGTCGTTTTTAATACTTCCCTTACCGGATATCAGGAAATCGCCACCGATCCTTCCTATGCCGGTCAAATCGTCGTTCTCACAAATCCCCAAATCGGCAATTACGGAACCAACCAGGCGGACAACGAGTCGGCTAAGCCCTATATCGAGGGTTTGATCGTGCGCGAGTTCTCGGCTGTCAGTTCCAACT
>CAYQOQ010000026.1:0-39758 GCA_964419175.1 uncultured Occallatibacter sp.
TCAGCTTCTGCAGAATCATGGCCGAAATCTCCGGCGGGGTGTACTCCTTGCCCTGTGCCAGTATGCCCACATGGTCGCCCTGCTGGGTCACCTTGAACGGCACCATCTTCATCTCGTCGTTTACTTCGTTGTAACGGCGGCCCATAAACCGCTTGATCGAGAAAACCGTGTTCTCCGGGTTCGTGATCGCCTGCCGCTTGGCCACCTGGCCAACCAACCGCTCGCCGCTCTTCGAAAAGCCGACGATCGAAGGCGTAGTGCGCGCACCCTCTTCATTGGGAATAACTTTGGGCTCTCCGCCCTCCATCACGGCAACACACGAATTCGTGGTGCCAAGGTCGATGCCGATAATCTTTGCCATGGGTATGTACCGCCTCTTCAGTAAAGTTCTGACTCTAATAAGATGCATCATTGAGTGACTTAGTGTCAACTTTATTTGATGGAAACGCCATAAACATTTCCGCGATTTGCCCATAATGGCCCCCAGGCCACTTTGGGCCAGGAGGCGTGGTGGCACTCTGCTCACCAGGGGACGCCGGCGTCTGTTTCCCCCGCCACTGGCACCGCGCCTCCCAATCGTTTAACCTCAAAGAGTTCCCTGCATGACAACCGCCGCCGCCCAAGCCCGCTATCCGCTCACCCAGGGTGTCAACCCGTGGTTGGTCACCGTCTCGGTCATGCTGCCCACCTTCATGGAGGTGCTCGACACCGCCATTGCCTCGGTGGCCCTGCCCTACATTGCCGGATCGCTCTCGGCCTCGAACTCCGAGGCCACCTGGGTCCTCACCAGCTATCTGGTCGCCAACGCCATCATTCTGCCCGCCTCCAACTGGTTCGCCCGCCGCTTCGGCCGCAAGCGATTTCTGCTGATCTGCGTGACCCTGTTCACCATCGCCTCCTTCTTTTGCGGAGCGGCGCCATCGCTGGGCATCATTCTGCTTGCCCGCGTCCTGCAGGGCGCCGGAGGAGGCGCGCTCCAGCCCATTTCGCAATCCATCCTGCTTGAGAGTTTTCCCGTCTCCAAACGCTCCATGTCCATGGCCGCCTACGGGCTCGGTATCGTGCTAGCCCCCGTCATCGGGCCCACGCTCGGCGGCTGGCTCACGGATACCTTCAGTTGGCGTTACGCCTTCTACATCAACATCCCGGTCGGCATTCTCGCCGTCATCCTCATCAGCCGCTTTGTCCACGACCCGCCTTACATCAAGAACGCCAAGGTCGGCCCCTTCGACAACATCGGCTTCGGACTGCTCATGGTCTGGACCGGCGCGCTGCAAATCGTCCTCGACAAGGGCCAGGAAGACGACTGGTTCGGCGCAATCTGGGTTCGTTGGGCAGTCGCCGCGCTCGTCACCTCGCTGGTGCTCTGGCTGTGGCACTCTTGGACCCACCCCCAGGGCCTCGTCGATCTGCGCGTCCTCAAGGACCGCAACTTCCGCACCGGCTGCTTCATGATCGCCATGCTCGGCATGTGCATCTACATCACCATCGCCATCCTGCCGCTCTACTATCAGGAGGTGCTCGGCTACACCGCCTTCACTGCCGGCCTGGTCGTCGGTCCGCGCGGCATCGGCTCGTTCATCGGTTCGCCCATCATTGGCTTCCTCGGCTCCCGCGTGGACCAGCGCATTCTGCTCTGCTGCGGCTTCCTTGCCTTCGGCATCTGCGCCCTCGTCTTCGGCACCGTCAACCTCGACATCGGCCCTTACACTCTGCTGATCCCCATCACCCTCACGGGCTTTGCCCTCAGCTTTGTCTTCGTCCCGCTGTCCACCATGGCCACCTCCACCATTCCCCGAGAGGAGATGGGCAACGCCACGGGCTTGTTCAACATGCTGCGCAACATCGGCGGGTCGATCGGAATCTCGATGGCCACCACTGCCCTGGTTCGCCGCGCCGCCGCGCACCAGTCCGACCTTGGTTCCAACCTTGGGCCAACCAGTGCCGCGCTCCAGCAAAAGTCCGCCGCCATCGCCGGATACTTGGGGCCCCACCTCAGCCCCTCGGCCGCCCGCCCCGGCTCCTTCGGCCTGATCTACGGCCTGATGCAGCAGCAGTCCGCCTTGCTCGCCTACGTCGACGTCTTCCGCTGGACCGCGGTGTTGGCCTTCTTCTGCGCCGCCGCTACGTGGCTGTTCAAGAAGCCAAAGAAACAGAGCGACTCGGGTGCGCCGGTGCATTGAGGGGCAACCGAGAGCAAAACATCCTCCGTCATCCAGAGCATCATGACGCGCGTCGGTGCGTTACGTCCAGAGATGAACGGGCTCGATTGCATCCCGGAGGGATTCCGGATAATAGCCCAGGACAAGTCCGCCACGGCGGACGCAGTCCTGGGTTACGTCCCCGCGAGAATTTAAGCCCTGGGGCGCTGCGAATGACTCCAAGAATGCGCGCTGTTCATTAGGAGCGACCGAAGCGCCGCGCAGGAAGTCGTAAGGGGCTCGGGTTGGATCAGTAGACGGTATGAGGCCTAACAAAGATCCACCAAAACGCGAATACTGTGATCCCAATTGCCAACATAACAATCAACGCCAACCGCATCAAGCGGAGCGGTTCCGCTGGCGGCTTCAAGTCCAAATGGATTGTCATTTGATTCGCCGCCGCACTTGAAGTCAGTTCCTGCGCCGGCTGTCGCACAACTGCTTCAACCCTTTCATGGAGATTGGGGAAGCGGTCAGGGAAATGCGAGGCGGCAAACCATGTATTGGGCCTCAACACGGTGAAGTAGCCTGCCGAACCTACACTGAAACCCCTGCGAATCACGGACCGAAGAATCTTCATGATTTCCTCCCGAAGCCGCGTCGCATCTATCATAGCTCCGCAAAGTAAACGTGCGGTCGCCGATCCAGAAATAACCCGATTTTGGGGTTCAATCCGGGTTGCCTATTTCCGATCACCATGGGAAGTCAGCAAAAAATAACTTCCGAGTTGACGACCATACGACCGTACAACCCAATGTTCCCAGAATTCGTGCTATAGTCATTCCACGAAAAAGCAGACCATGAAATATATCCCTCTGTTCCTTCTTCTGCTTCTCATCGCCGCGATCGCAAACGGCCAATCCAGCCAGACTCCGGCAAAGCCCGATCTGAGTAAACTCTCCTCGGACCAACTCAAAGCCTGCTATGAAGACAAAAAGCTTTATGGCGCCGATGAACAGTGGGAAATCTCTGAAGAACTTGCAAATCGTCTGCCAGCTTTCTCCACGAGGCAGCTTCTTTCCTGCTTTGCCAATTGGAAGATTTGCGGAGTCTCTGAAGATAGTGCCTCTGGATGGCCCATCTCCGATGAACTCGCGCGACGCGGCAAACCGCACGAACTCCTGCTGCTCTATTGGACAGAGCCGAACCGACTGATCCGCAGTGGAATTGTCCACGTGGCTTATCACCTCAAGAATCCGGACGTGACCGCCTTCATGCAAGAAGTCCTCGCTGGAGGAAAGGGCGAAGACGAAGAGCTATACTGGTCGGCCAATTACCTTGCGAAGAGGTGCGATCCCAACGGACTGAAGTGGCTTAGTTCAAGACCTCAGCGTAGCCAAGGATGCTTGCAGTTCGCCACAACTGTTCCTCTATTTGGCAAATGCCTCTACCGGCCGGCAATTCCATACCTGATAAATTATTCGCTGCATGACGCCTGTCTCAACATCGTAGACGCAGCCGAGATCGATCTTCGCGGCATGTACCCTCACAGCCCCAAAGAGTTCGGCGGCATCGAGGATATGCAAAAGTATTATTGTGCCCGCGCCCGCAAAGAAGGCTTCCAGGTGCGTTGCAGTTCGAAATAGCAGGCAAATTCCCTACACCGCATCCCCAAACACCCGTACCCCCGCCGCCCTTGCCGCCTCAGCCAACTTCCGGTCGAACGTAGCCAGCACCGCCGACCGCCGCATTGCCAGTTCCAGATAGGTGGCGTCATAGGCAGTCAGCTTGAACGCGCGGCTGAGGTACATCGTCTGCAACTGGCTCTCTGCCGGAGGGATCGGGTCTTGAGTAATCTCCCAGAGCGACATCCCCAATAGAAATTCGGAGGTCTCGTCGATTCGAATCACTCGTTGCCGCTCGGCCAGCAGCAGCGAGTTCGTCACTTCCGGATACCAGAGTGCCGGAACCATCGCCCCGGTCGCGCGCACACGATCCAGGCATTTGCCTGCCAAATCCGCTTCGTCCGGATCTTTACGTTTCAGAAGCCAGGCCAGTGACATTGACGCATCGAGGACCAAGGTCACGGTCGCCCTTCCTCAATCCAGGCACGAATCTGCTCGTGAGAGACTCCCTCGATCTTAGGATGCCTGAGCCGCTGGTAAGCCGCCTCGCGCTCTTCGGGAGACGGGCCAACGCGAGGCGGCCGCGTCGGCACCACGTCCGCCACCGCCCGCCCGCGCACTGTGATCGTGAACCGCTCCCCCTGCTCCACCTTGCGCAGAATCTCAGACAGCCTCGTCTTGGCGTCAAACGCGCCGATTTCCGTATAAGTGCTTTCCGTGATAGGCATAAACCCTCCAGCGCACGGCCTAAAACTCAACCAACTAGTCTGTAAACTAGTTTACTCCTATTCTTCCATTCTATCGGGAAATGATCAAAAACCCTCACTCTCCCCAAGCCAAAAACCGCCCCAACCCCTCGTCGTACTCCTCAATTCGCCCCGTCAATATGTCGTAGTACCACCCATGCACCCGCAGCCGTCCCTCCGCCTCGGCCCGCGCCACCGCCGGCTGCGCCTTCAAGTTCAGCATCTGCGCCACCACATTCCCCCGAATCAGCGAAGCCAGTTCCGCGCTCTCCCCATCCACCGGATTCAGCGGCTGCCGATGCGCAAACGCGGCCTCCACGTGCTGCAGCCAGCGCTCGGCCTTGGGCAGTCCCTCCAGCGCCGTGCGGTCCAGCGCCGCCTTCATCGCCCCGCAGTCCGAGTGCCCGCACAGAATCGCGTCTTTCACCTTCAGCACATTCACCGCGTACTCAATCGTGGCCGTGCATCCATCCACATCCTGGCTTGTCACCGGCACCACGTTGCCCGCATTGCGTGTAATGAACAGGTCCCCCGGCTCGGTTCCCAGCACCATGTCCGGCACCACCCGCGAGTCCGAGCAGGTAATGAACAGCCACTCCGGCGACTGCCCCTCCGCCAACAGGTGAAAGTGGCTCCGCCGCCCTGGAAACACTTCTTTCAAGAATCGCTTGTGCCCTTCCATCAACCGTTCCATCCGCGCCTCCGCCGGGCCCAACCTCCAGCCCGCCTATGCCAGCCTACCGCACCGCGCACTGCCCCCACACTCTTCTGATAACTTTGAATTCGTCCAGAAGAACTCGGTTTCGCTGAAGCGTACAGGCTTCAGTGAAGCGTACGGGCTTCAGCCCGTACATAACCCCCAGCAAAATCAATTGGGCTTTAGCCCCCGAGGGGTGTGCTCTTAACTCGTCACCGCATCCTGCGCACCGCAACAGCAGAAAAAGAGGTTCCTATGACCCGCCTGCAAAACCTTCTCGCTCCCATCCTTCTCTCCGCTCTGTTGACCGCAGCCGCCGCCGCCCAGACCGTCAACAACCTCGACCCGGCGCTCCGCGACCGTATTGACCGTATTGCCGCTCAGGTCCTCCAGCAGACCGGTGTTCCCTCGGCCTCGGTCGCCATCGTGCAGCATGGCAAACTCGTCTACACCCATGCCTATGGCAACGCGCACCTTGAGCCACCCACGCCCGCCACGCCCCAGATGCGCTACTCCATCGGGTCCATCTCGAAGCAATTCACCGCCACCGCTCTCCTGCTTCTCCAGGAAGAGGGCAAGCTCTCCCTCGACGACGCCGTCGGCAAGTACGTCCCCGGCCTCACCCGCGGCGACGAAGTCACCATCCGCCAAATCCTCTCCCACACCTCCGGCTATCAGGACTACTGGCCCGAGGACTACGTCATGACCACCATGCTTCACCCCGAGACCGCGCAGCAGATCATCGACACCTGGGGCAAGAAGCCCCTCGACTTCGAGCCCGGAACCCAGTGGCAATACTCCAACACCAACTTCGTCATCGCCGGCGCCATCGTCGAAAAAGTCACCGGCGCGCCCTATTTTGACTTCCTCGTTCAGCGCATCTTCCGTCCGCTCGGCATGACCTCCGTCTGGAACTCCGACCAAACCAAGCTCACCCAGGTCGACGCCACGCCCTACTATCGCCACGCCCTCGGCACCCTGCGCGTGGCACCCAAGGAGGGCCTCGGCTGGATGTTTGCCGCCGGCGAACTCGCCATGACCGCCCACGATCTCGCGCTTTGGGATCAGAGCCTCCTCGCCCAATCCGTCCTCAAGCCCGACAGCTACAAACAGATGTTCTCTGAGATCAAACTCAAGGACGGCAAAGGCGCCCACTACGGCCTCGGCGTCGATGTTCGCGACCGCGACGGCCACCGCTCCATCGAGCACAGCGGTGAAGTCTCCGGCTTCGTCTCCGACAACGAAGTCCTCATCGACGATGGCGCTGCCGTAGCCGTCCTCACCAACCAGGACGCGGTCGGCGCAGCCGGCGTCATCGCCCATCTCGCCGCCCCCGTCGTCGCCGGCTACCCGCCAACCCCTGAAGAGCAACAGGCCATCGCTATCTTCCGCGGCCTTCAGCTGGGCCGCATCGACCGCGCACTCCTGGCTCCCAATCTAAGCGACTACTTCACCCCCGAAGCCCTCGCCGATTTCCAAAGCAGCCTCGCCCCTCTCGGCGAACCGCTCACCTTCCACCAGACCCGCACCTCACTCCGCGGCGGCATGACCTTCCGCTCCTTCGAGATTGTCTACCCCGCCAAGCGCCTGTCCCTCACCACCTACACCTACCCCGACGGCAAACTCGAACAATACCTGATCGCCCCCGCGGAGTAGCGCATTTTTCACCAACTGCTACTGCCACACCGGCAGAGCCGATAAATCTCCTTGGCCCTTTAGCCCTGAGGGATTGCTCGACATCGAATTGAACCTAGGGCCTGTCATCTAATTCCCAGGGTGCAGCGTTGGGAGAGAAAATCGGGCCAGACGAAGCCGAGCCCGAAGGCTGTGGTGGCTCCACTGTCGAGGGCGAGAATGAAGTATGGCCCGATTTTCTCCACAACCCTCCGGGCCGGGGCCAGTTTTCCCGATTTCTGCGTCAATCGTCGCTAGCAGACGCCCAGTATGCGTCACTCCTCACTCCTTGAACTCAGAAAAACTGGCACCGGCGCTGCACCCTGGGAATTAGATGACAGGCCCTAAGCCTGGACCTTGTCCTCCGGCTTGGCTGTCCGAATCAGCAACACCGGAATATGCACCAGCTTCACCAGCTTCTCGGCGATCGACCCAAACACCAGCGGATGCCATCCAGTCAGTCCGTGTGTCGATACCACCACCATGTCGATGTGCTCGCGCTTGATTGCATTCAATATGCTCGCCGTCACATCGTTTCCTGTCACGATGCTGGCAGTCGCCATGATTCCCTTCTTGGCTAGATCCTCACGGCACAAGACAAAATACCGCTCCGCCTCCTTCTTTGCCGCGCCAATGAACTCGGCTTCTGAAATGAAGTCCGGCATCTTTGCCACGGTAAACATCGGAATCACATGCACAAGGTGGATTTCGGCGTGAAGCTGCTCCGCAAGTGCAGTAGCCTGTTTCAACGCCGCTTCAGACGACGGGCTGAAGTCAATGGGCACCAGAATTTTCCTGGGAATTAGGTTGTATCCGTTTGCCTTGGACATACCACCCTCCTTCCTGAACCGTAAAAGGCCAGTCTCTCAGGCGATTTTTTGCCAGACTCATCATAAGCCCGTCCCAGCGCCGCAGCACGGCAGCAGGCAAATATAATTGAGCAATCCGGGAAGGCGCATCCCCGCCTGCTCAATCTTCATCCCGTTCGCCCTTGGCAATGCTTCATAACGAATGGTCATCCCCAACCCTTCACAGGAGCACTCTTGAAGTTCTCTCTTACCGCCATCCTTGTGCTCGCAGCCGCCATCCCTGCCGCCCGCGCGCAAAGCAACTACGAGATCCAGGTCTACGGCGCTGACACGGTCGCTCCGCACACCACCATGGTCGAGCTGCACTCCAACTTCACCGCCGACGGACAGCGCAACTTCGTCGGCGGCATGGAGCCCACTCACCACGCCGAGCACGAAACTATCGAAATCACGCAAGGCGTCAACAGTTGGTCTGAGGTTGGCTTTTATGTCTTCACCAGCGCGCGCAGCGGCCAGGGCGTCCAGTGGGTCGGCGACCACATCCGTCCCCGCGTCCGAGTGCCCGACTCGTGGCACTGGCCGGTCGGCGTCAGCCTCTCCACTGAAGTCGGTTATCAGCGCGCCCGCTTCGCCCCCGACACCTGGAACTGGGAGATTCGCCCCATCGTCGACAAGCAATCCGGCCGCTGGTACTGGGCCGTCAACCCCGCCCTCGAACGCACCTGGCACGGCCCCGACGTCAACCTCGGCATCGACTTTTCGCCGGCTATCAAAGTCAGCTACGACTTCACAAAGAAGATCACCGGCGGCATCGAGTACTACGCCGACTACGGCAGCATCCGCGACATCGCCAGCCTCCACAATCAGCAGCAGCAGTTCTTCCCCGCCATCGACCTCAATCTCTCGCCCGACTGGGAACTCAACTTCGGCGTAGGCATCGGCCCCACCGCCGCCACCGATCACTGGATTGTGAAGTGTATTGTCGGTCGCCGCTTCACTTGGCGCCCCAGGCGCAAATAGCCTGAAGTGTTTATCGAACTCCCGCCCCCGCCCTATATGTCGATATGGCCTGGTGTGCTGTCTCCGATATTCGCAGCAAAACACAGGTTGTCATCCTGAGTTCCCCCGACAGGCAGTCATCCTGAGTTCCCCCCGACAGGTTGTCATCCTGAGCGAACGGGGCCCCAAGCGCTTTCCGGGCTCCCCAAAGAGCGCTTTTGCTCTTTGGGGTGGAGCGTGGGGGGTGGTGAGTCGAAGGATCTGCTGTTGTTTTTCAAACAACTTCGGAGACAGGCCCTAGTCGTCGTCATCCTTGCCGGACTTCTTCACGTGCACCTTCAGCATCGCCGGCACCGGTTTGTTCCCCATCGCATCCTTCCACAAGATGACGTTCAGCTTTTCCGTGGGAGCCCGGTCCGCGTGGCTGAAGTCCATCTTCATGCTCTCTTTTGCGCCCGCCGCGGTTTTCTGGTTAGCCGTATAAATCAAGCCGTTGTCGCGATTCGAGTAGTCCGCCCTAAACGCCGGTTGATCGCCGGCCCCGGTAAACAGAGTCGAGATCAGCGAGCTGAACGCATCATTGTTATTCATCGGCGGCAGCCCCAGCAGAGACTCCATTGTGCGCAGTACGCTCACCGTCGAGTAGAAGCGGCTGTCAACAAACGGCGCCCCGTCAGCGCCGCGCGGCGAATACTTGCTGATCACAAGCCCCAGGCTGCGGTGCGCGTCAACGTGGTCGGCGCCTGCCTGCGCATCGTCTTCGAGAATGAAGAAAGCGGTGTCCTCCCAGAACGGCGAGTGCGAAATCGCTTCAACTGCCCTTCCCACCGCCAGGTCGTTATCGGCAACCGACGACTTGGGCGTCGGTCCGCCGGGCCTGGTCCCCGCCGTGTGGTCGTTCGGGAAGCGCAGCATCACAAAGTCCGGCATCGTGTCTTTGCCGCGTTCCCTCTCCGCGATCCAATCTTTCAAATGCCGCTCAAAAACCGCGAACCGCACCTGGTCCGGAACCAGTAGATTGAAGTCCGGCGACTCCGGCGCAAAGTGCCCCACCAACTCCGGCTTTGTTGCGATGTTGCTGGCGATCAGCGGAATGGCCCACGGCCACTTGTTCACGCCACCGCCCCACTCCGCAGGTAATGGCTCGCCCGGAGCAATCGCCTTGCGCGCGCAGCTGCCGCCTGCAAGCATCGGCCCCTGCTGCGGATTGGCCGTTTTTGCCTCATCGCAGAAGGTCGAGGAGATGTACTCGCCAAAATGGTAGTAAGTCTTTCCGTGAGCCGCCAGATCCCCCCAGAGATATCCACTCTGCGGCTCGTTCACGTCCGGTATCTTCTGCAGCAGCGGATACCCATCCGCCACCACGCCCTCGTAATCGTAGCTCCGCTGGCTGCCGCGATACGACTGCTGCCAGGTCTTCTCCAGGTAATCGGTGCCGATCGCCGCCGTCGACCAAACGTGACCGTCTCCGGAAACTTCGCCCGAGTCAAAGAAGTTATCAAGCACACCAAACTGAAGCGCGAGCTTGTGCAGATTGGGCGTGATCGCCTCGCCGAACATCGTTAGGCTCGGATCGCCGTTGCCCACCTGCTTTCCATCCCTGCTCAGATCGCCGAACACCTGATCGTAGGTCCGGTTCTCTTTGATGATGTAGATCACGTGCTTGATCCGGCCCGGCGCCCCTCCGGCAAAGGTAATCTTCTCCGCCGCCGCCTTCATGCGATTCGACTCGAGCACCACCGAAGTCCACTGCGGCAGTTTTGCCGCGATGTCCGCCTCATCCAGCGTAGCCAGCGAGCCATACAGCAGCGTCGGGATGTAGGCGTTGGCTCTCTGCCGCTCGCTGCTCCGCATCCCCTCGACCGGGCGCTGGGGAAAGTTGTTGGGCCCGGTCCCCTTCCCCTTGTCGGTGGCCACATAGAGCTTTCCGCCGGATGCCGAAGGAATGAAGGCCATCGATATCGGCATCCATTCGGTCGGCACGAATCCGATCGGTTCCACCATCCCTTGCTTGGATGCCTTTGCCGTAAGTTGCTTTGTGTCGATAACCGCAACAGCGTCGCTGGCCATGTTCCCCACGTAGAGCCGGCTTCCATCGCCGTTCACGGCCAGCGCCACCGGCTCGGCCCCGAAATAGCTCTGATGCGGGAGCCGTGTGTCGAAGTACCCCTTCACGGAAAACTGTCCGGCCCCCACATTCACCGCCGCAACCGCGTCCCTGTTAGACAGCGCCACATACAAAGTCTTTCCGTCCGGCGAAAACTCGAACGCACAGGGATGGGTTCCCGGCGCGGTGGGGCTAGAGGGTTTGAGCAAGGCCAGCTTGCGAGTTACCACTCCCTTCACCAAGTCCAGTTCCACGATCTCCGATGAATTCCATAGTGCAACGAAAGCACGAACGCCATCCTTCGCGACCGCCAACGCAATGGGATAGGTCGAGGGCACGGCATCGCTCTCGGAAAGATCGAAACGCTTCTCGATTGCGCCCGTCGCGGTATCGAGAAGCAGTACATCGTCGGAGAGATTATCGGCGATCAGCAGCTTTTCCGCGCCGGCCGGACCAACCACCGCGATCGCCGCGGGATAGGGCACGCCCTTATCGCCGTCCACATCGCCGATCAGCTTTGTCTTTCTACCCAGTGCAAGCTGCTGCAAGGGCAGATTGATCAGGCGCTCAGGAGCGACTTTTCCGTCACTAAAGCTGTAGACAACCACCCCGCTACCGACGGCGTCCTTACTGCCGCCAAGCGGATCAGTCAGTGAAGCCATACTTGCGTAAATGTGTTTGCCATCGCGGCTGAAGGCCAACCCGGAGTAGAGCGTCTGCTTGCCAGTCCTTGCCATCATGCGCTCGTCCGGAAAGTCCGCCAGCATGCCCGTCTGCGTATCCAGCACCGCGAGCGACTGTTCATACTTCGACTCAAAGGTGCCATATCCGGCGTTTACCGTGACAACGTAGCGCCCGTCGGGAGAGACGGCCATGGACACAGGCAGGCTGTTCAGCCGCTGCGGATGCCCCGGAATCTCGCCGATCAACTGCTTGCTTGACGGCAGATCGATGGACTGCGCCGCAAACGCCGCCGGCCCCAGAATGAGGGCCACACTCGGAACCAACACAAGAAACTTCGAAGTCATTTCTACCTCAGAGTGCAAGCCCCTGCTTTTGCGTTCGCAAGCCTTTCAGCGCAACGAACAGGTCTGGGCTTTTCTTCAAGCAGGATTGTACATGGTGTGTGTGAATGAGACTATCCGAAACAGACTTGCTGCTACCTGGCGGTGTGGCTCTGCGGCTCAAGCGAATTCATGCGTAGGCAAGCGCAGTCCATGCTTACTTTGTTCTCCCCGGCCCATTGCAGGCCGGGGAGAACAAAATGTTTTTACAAATTATTAAACCAATCCACATCTAAGTCTATGGATAGATGCCGCGGAGCTGCACCGCCTCGGCCACGCGGCCGATGCCGAGCATGTTGGCGGCAATACGCATCGACACATTCCGTTCCAGGTGGATCTTGAGAACGTCGCGGAACGACGTCTTCATTACCCGCTCCAGGCGGTTGTAAATGTCCTGCGCCTCCCAGAACAGATGCTGCTCATCCTGGACCCACTCGAAGTAAGAGACCGTGACTCCGCCGGCGTTGCAGAGAATATCAGGAATCACGAACACGCCCTTGGCTTCCAGTATTCTGTCGGCTGCGGGAGTGAGAGGTCCATTGGCCGCCTCGGCAACAATCCGTGCGCGCACCGTAGCTGCATTATCGGCGTGGACCGTATTCTCCAGCGCCGCCGGCACCAGGATGTCGCAGTTCAGTGCCAGCAGATCGGCCGGCTCCAGCGGTTCGCTCTCCGGGAATCCCTCCACATGCCCAACGAGGGCTTTCATGTGAATGAGCTCGGGAACATTCAGGCCGTTGCGGTTGTAGATACAGCCAGTAGAATCGCTGACCGCGATGATCTTCGCTCCTGCTTCATGCAGCAACTGTGCCGCGATCGAACCAGCGTTGCCGAAGCCCTGCACCGCGACCGTTGCACCCTTCAGTTGCATTTTCAGATGCTCGCAGGCGCACTCAATCGTGTAAAACACGCCGCGCCCGGTAGCTTCATTGCGGCCCAACGATCCACCAAGGCTGATGGGCTTGCCCGTTACCACGCCGGGAATCGGATAGCCCTTCGTCATGCTGTAGGTATCCATGATCCAGGCCATGGTCTGTGAATTGGTATAGACGTCCGGCGCGGGAATGTCCTGCTCCGGCCCAATCAAGGGAAGAATCGCGCTTGTGTAGCGCCGCGTCATCCTTTCCAGTTCGCCTTTGGACATGTGCTTCGGGTCGCAGGTGATTCCGCCCTTGGCCCCACCAAAAGGAATATTCACGACTGCGCATTTCCACGTCATCCAGGTGGCCAGCGCCTTCACCTCGTCCAGCGTTACCTGGGGGTGGAAGCGAATGCCGCCCTTGGCTGGTCCGCGTACCTGGCTATGCTGCACGCGATAGCCCTCGAAGCGGTGAATGCGCCCATCGTCCATGCGCACCGGTACTGTAACCATGAGGATTCGCTCCGGATACTTGATCATCTCCCGCGTATCTGCGTCCAGTCCCATGGCGTCCGCTGCTGTATCGAAGTTCTCCAGGGCCACGTCATAGGCGTTCCCTGTACTCTTAGTCATCAGCATGTTTTTCCTCCTTGCATGAACCTCGCCGTTGCGTTAACTGCGCATTGGCATTGGTTCAAGCGACGCTCGTCTCCGCCAGCTTGACCTCTTCAATCGGCTGCTGCTGTCCGCCGTAGACCGGAACAAGCCACTTCCGGTAGGCGGCCATATGTCCTCGCGTTGCATCGAAATACGCCTGCTGCAACTGGCTAGCAATCGGGCCAATAGCGCCATCCTTCACCTGCCGGTGATCCACACGCACGATAGGCGCGATCCCAACCGCGGTCCCAGTGAGAAACAACTCGTCGCATACATACAACTCGCTGCGATCGATCGGCCGCTCCACAACCTGCATGCCCAGTTCGCGCTGCGCCAGTTCCATAATCGAGTCGCGAGTAATGCCCTCAAGCACGTTTTCCGTGGTCGGCGGCGTAATCAGCTTTCCCTTCCGCACCATGAAGATGTTGCACGTGGCGCCCTCGGCCACGTGGCCGCTCTCGTTCAGGAAGATCGCCTCGTCGAAACCGCAGCGGCGCGCTTCATCGCTGGCCAGCGCACTGTTCACATAGGCGCCGCAGATCTTGGCGCGCGCGGGAATCGCATTGTCTTCAATGCGACGCCATGAACTCACTCCCGCATGCAGGCCGTTCTCCGCGTGCAAATAATCGCCGAAGGGCAGCGCGATAATTGCCCATGCATCCTGATCGTCGGTAGCCACGCCAATGCGTTCCGCGCTCTTGTAAGCAATGGGCCGGACATAGACATTGGTGCGGAATGCATTGCGCCGCATCAGCTCTACCGTAATTCCGCACAACTGCTCAGGCGACATCGGCACATCAATGCGCAGGATGCCGCAGTTCAACTTCCAACGCTCGTAGTGCTCCTGGGCACGCATGACAAACAGTTCCTGCGCCGGCTCATCCCAGTGCGCACGGATACCTTCAAAGACGCCAGTTCCATAGTGCAGCGCGTGCGTAAGTATGCCGACGCGGGCCTCGCGCAACTGCATATACTGACCATCGAAATACACAATCAGGTTCGGATCTCCATCTGCCTTCACGTCACACCTCCGGGTATGCCTCCCTCAACAGTTCCCTGCCCCGCGCCAATGCGCGTTCGTCGAGCGCAAACCATTTTGCATTTTTGACCAGGCGGCGTAGCGCCACGTCGATGCTGGCCTGCGGCAACCCCTTGGCAATCTCAAGCAGAACACCCAGCATCACCATGTTGGCGATACGCGCGTCGCCCAGTTCATGGGCCACTTGAGTAAACGGAAGTGCGACCACTTGCACGTCCTCGCGCACGCAATCGGCCGGGAACTCTTCGCCGTTGTAAATCACCCATCCGCCCGGACGCACGCTCTTGTCGAATTTCCTGAGCGACGGCTCATTCATCGCCGCAAGGATGCTGGGCGCTGTGACCAACGGCGAATCAATCGTCTGGTTTGACAGCCGCACGTGGCAGTTCGAAGTACCGGAACGCATCTCCGGCCCGTAAGACGGAAGCCACGAAACTTCAAGACCCGCATCCAGGCCAGCCTCCGCCAACACTTCACCCAGCAGCAGAACTCCCTGCCCGCCAAAGCCGGCCACACGCACATGAAGATCGATTGCCGCGGTCTGCTCGCTGAGCGCCGCCCGTTCTTCGGGCAGTTCCTCATCGGCCAAGCCAAGAAGCCCGGGAATCGCATCGAGCGATGGCGCGCGTTCCAATTGCCTCCGCTCTCGCCCGTCCTTGGTGCGATCGCAAAACACGCCCAGCGAATAGGTCTTCTCCATCACGTCGCGCACCCAGTGCTGTGCATCCACCGCGGACATCTTCCAGATTGTCGGGCAGGGCGCAAGCACCTCGATCAGCGAGAAGCCAAGCCCTTTCACCTGGTTTTCCACCCCCCGCCGCACCGCGCGGTTCGCCTGCGCGATCTGCTTGTTGTCACCCAGACCCACGCGCTCGATGTAAACCGGCCCCTGAAGCGTGGCAAGCAGTTCGCTCACATGCATCGGATAGCCTTCAGTCGCGGCATTGCGGCCGTTGGGGGTAGTGGTGCTCTTCTGCCCGATCAACGTGGTGGGCGCTATCTGTCCGCCAGTCATGCTGTAGATAGCGTTGTTGACAAAAATCACCGTGATGTTCTCGCCGCGATTGGCCGCATGAAGTATCTCCGCTGCGCCGATGGCGGATAAGTCGCCGTCCCCCTGGTAACCAATAACGATGCTCTCCGGCCTGCTGCGCTTCATGGCTGTTGCTACTGCCGGTGCGCGCCCATGCGCGGCCTGCACATTGCCTACATCGAAGTAGTAATAGGTAAACACCGAGCAACCGACCGGGCCTACCAGAATCGTCTTGTCCTGAATGCCCAACTCGTCGATGGCGCGGGCCAGCATCTTGTGCACAATGCCGTGGCCGCACCCTGGGCAAAAGTGCGTCTGGTGCTGTAACTCCGGCTTGCGCTCATAGCGCTCATAGAAGGACTTTGCCTTGCCGTGTACCACCGTGTAGTCCTGAACCAATTCACTAGACATTTGCCATCTGCTCCTCATCCAACTCGACTGCGGGCGGTGATTTCCGCGCCAGCGCGCGCACCAGGGCAAGTACTTCTTCGTGTGACGGCACATTGCCGCCGGCGCGGCCCAGGAACTCGACCGGCCGAACGCCGTTCAATGCCAACCGCACATCTTCAAGCAATTGGCCGTTGCTCATTTCGACAACGACAAAAACGCGCGCAGTTTCGGCAATGCGCTGGAAGTGCGCAATCGGAAATGGATAAAGCGTAATCGGCCGCAGAACGCCTACGTTAATGCCCTCGGCGCGTGCCTCCGCGGTCACGGCTTTCAGAATCCGGCCGACGATCCCATAGCCCACCAGAACAATCTCCGCGCCCTCGGTTTGCCACTCCTCCGCCCGCGCCTCAGCATGTTCCGCGCAGCGATATTTCTGTTCGAGATTCCGGTTATGCGCTTCCAGATCGTCAATGTCCATGAAGAGGGACGTGATCAGATTGCCGCGCGTGGCGGCGGTGCCGGTAACCGCCCACTCGTGCTCGTGCGTCTCGACGGCGGTTTGCGGAAACTCGACCGGCTCCATCATCTGGCCAATAAATCCATCGGCCAGCAAAACCACCGGATTCCGATAGCGGTCGGCGAGTTCAAAGGCCAGCGCTGTCAGGTCGGCCATCTCCTGCACGGAATGCGGAGCCAGCACGATGGTGTGGTAGCTGCCGTGGCCGCCCCCCTTCACCACCTGGTGATAGTCGCTCTGCTCGGCGGCAATGTTGCCCAGGCCCGGTCCGCCGCGAGTGATGTCGGCAATCACGCATGGAAGTTCCGCGCCCGCCATATAGCTGATGCCTTCCTGCATCAGGCTGATCCCAGGACCGCTCGATGCGGTCATGCAGCGCACGCCCGCCGAGGCCGCTCCGTACAGCATATTGATCGCCGCAACCTCGCTCTCGGCCTGCAGAAACACGCCGCCCGTCCGCGGCATGTATTCCGCCGCGGCCTCGGTAATCTCGCTGGCCGGTGTAATGGGATAGCCATAGAACGCCCGGCATCCAGCAAGAATGGCGCTCTTGACGATAGCTTCGTTGCCCTTCATCAGTTGCTTGCGCATTGGGCAGCTCCCTCTATTTTTGTACTTATACCGGGCCTTTGCATCGCGGCCCGCAGCACCGTGATGGCTCCTGGCTCGGGGCAGGCCATAAAGCAGATTCCGCACCCAGTGCATCCCGTGCCTGCGTACACCGCGGTGCGATAGCCGTAGTGATTCAAATGCTCGCTCATGCGGATCGCCTTCGGCGGACAGGCTTCCATGCACAGCCCGCAGCCCTTGCACTCCTCTTCATCGATCCGCAACAAGCCTCGATCCCGCTTGCCAACTTCCGTCATTCCCTGCTCCTATCCAGCACGCAGCCGCCTCTCAGACAAACACGGCTGCCGTCTTATCGCGCTCCAGATAATGGGCGCGCTCTGCAAAATCTTCCAGTTCCTGTTGAAAGCGCGGATCGGCGATGGCAATCAATGCCTGAGCCCTCTCGCGCAACGTCTTTCCATGAAGGTATGCGATGCCATGCTCGGTAACCACGTAATGCACGTCTGCACGCGAAGTCACAACTCCCGCTCCCGGCTCCAGCACCGGCACAATCCGCGACACGTTGTCGTGCATCGCCATTGCGGGCAGTGCGATGATGGGCATTCCACCCTTCGACCGCGCCGCTCCGCGAATGAAATCCAGTTGCCCGCCGAAGCCGCTATAGGGCCTGGTCCCTAGCGAATCGGCGCAGACCTGGCCGGTCAAATCCACCTGCAGTGCCGAATTGATGGCGACCATGCGATCGTTCTGCGCAACCACAAATGGATCGTTAGTGTAGCTGATCGGCCTGAACTCGAAACAGGGGTTATCGTTGATGCAATCGAAGAGCCGCTGCGTTCCCAGCACGAACGACACCACTGCCTTGCCCCGAAGCAGCGTTTTCCGTTCGCCATTGATCACACCGGATTCGATAAGATCGACAACTCCATCCGGGCACATCTCCGTGTGAATGCCCAGATCGCGCTTGTCGCCAAGGCACTCAAGCACTGCTTCGGAGATGCCGCCGATCCCGGTCTGCAGCGTCGCTCCGTCCGGAATCAGCGAGGCCACATTCCGCGCCACGCGCATATGCACCTCGCTGAAAGGTTCCGTGTGCAGCTCGTGCAGCGGATGGCACGTCTCCACCACCGCGGAGATCCGGCTCGCATGAATGAATGTGTCCCCATGCGTGCGCGGCATCCGCTCGTTGACCTCGGCGATCACGGTCTTTGCGCTGCGGACTGCGGCCAGCGTGCAGTCCACCGCCGCTCCCAGGCTCACGAATCCATGCGCGTCCGGCGGCGAAACCTGCATCAACACCACATCCAGCGGCAAAGCTCCGCTTTCGAACAGACCTTCGATTTCGCTCAGAAAGATGGGTGTGTAGTCGGCGCGGCCCGCGGCCACTGCCTCGCGTACATTCGCGCCCAGAAATAGTCCACGGTGCCGAAAATGCCCTTCGTATTCTGGCTTCGTATAGTCCGCGCTGCCCAGCGTCATCATGTGAACGATTTCGACATCGTGCAGATGGGGAGCGCACGCCACAAGTGCGTCCACAAGGACTGACGGCGTGCCGCATCCAGACTGTATCCATACACGATCGCCGGAACTCACTGCTTCCAGCGCCTCGACAGCACTCATGCGCTTGCTTCGATAATCCTCGCGCCAGGACATCTTCAACCATCTCCGGATGCGCTTCTTTTTCCCTTGCGCATCCTCCCCGGCCGGTACCGCTTTCAAGCTGCCTGCCAGGGCTGCGGCCTTGTCCTTTTCCAGATAAAAGCCTGGCTCCAAGGCACTCTAAATATATCCCCAAAGCCCGCGCTATTCTGCTCCTTGCAACAGGGGTCTGCTGTGATGGGTGTCACCCAAGCAATCGTACGTACCAGGTCCGGCAGCAAAGCGTCATTTCCTGATTGCTTTCGCCCCTCAAACATCTTTAAAATGTGCGAGTTCATGGCAACAAGTCCCTTATTTTTAAATATTTACACTTTCTCCCCTGCAAGCATCCAATCCCCGCCAAAGGGCCAGTTTGGACTGCTGCATTTTCCGATGCATCTCCCTGATTCGATGTCTGCCGATTGACTCGCAATCCATCGCTCCCATGAGTTCAAGTTGCGTTGTTTCTGCCGCTGATGCAGCCTCGAACGCCCCTGTTCGCACGACTGATTAGGGGAGACAAGTCTTCGCCAATTGATGCAAACTGGAAAGCATGATCTCTGACACTCGCACTTCCGAACTTCATTCAGCCGCGGGGCTTCTGCTCGAGGCACGCTGCACTGCGGCGCCGCTTGCCGATCTGCCTGAAGCTCTACAGCCCGTCTCGCTCGAAGAGGCCAGCTTTGTGCAGGACGCCATGGCCCGCGCTCTCGAACCCCAAGGCGTGCGCGCATGGAAAGTCGGCGCACCCGCGCCCGATGCCACGCCTATGTTTGGCCCCATGATCTCCGCGTGGATCACGGACGACGCAGGCACACTCACGGAACCGCGTTACCGTCTGCGCGGCCTCGAAGCCGAGATTTCGTTTCTGATTGGCCAGGACCTGCCCCCGCGCCAGACTCCCTACACGCGCGAGGAAGTCATCGCCGCAATTGCAAGCTGTCATCCTGCCATCGAGGAACTGGAAGCTGGGCTTTTGGATCCTTCGAAGGTAGCGCGATTCACCATGATCGCCGATCTGCAGATGCATGGCGGCTTTGTTCACGGCCCTGCCGTTTCAGGATGGCGGCAAATCAACTTCGCCAAAGAGTCCGTTTCGCTCGCCGTGGATGGCAAAGTTCGCGTAGAGCGCACCGCATCCAACACCGCCGGCACTGACCTGCTGCGGCTGGTGCTCTATCTGGCCAACGAAGGCGCGGCGCGCACTGGCGGTCTGAAACGCGGTGACTGGATCACCACAGGAAGTTGGACCGGCAACACCCTTGCCTCGGCCGGCTCGCAAGTCAATGTGCGCTTCTCCACTGCGGGCAGCGTGTCGTTGCGCTTTGCGTAAAATTAAATAACATCAAACCGGGTGATGAGTTTAGGTCGGACGAGTCACCCCATTTCACTGAGTCCATCGAAAATACGGAGTTGCCCGCATGCCCAGTTCCATCGATCTTCCCCATGTTGAATTCCTTGCTCCCATTACCGAAAGCTATGCGGAAATATTGACGCCGGAGGCGGTCGCCTTCATCGTCGATCTGCAGCGCACCTTTAACCAGCGCCGTAAGGCACTGCTCGACGCCCGCCACGAACGCCAGAAGCGGCTCGATGCCGGCGAAAAGCCCAACTTCCTTGCCGAGACACAAGCAATCCGTGATGCTGCATGGACGGTGGCGCCGCTGCCCGCTGACATTCTCGATCGCCGCGTCGAGATCACCGGCCCCGTCGATCGCAAAATGATCATTAATGCTCTCAACTCCGGCGCAAAGGTCTTCATGGCGGATTTTGAGGACTCGAACACACCGACATGGAACAACCTGCTCGACGGTCAGATCAATCTGCGTGATGCCATTCGGCGCACCATCACTTACTCCGACCCGGCCTCCGGAAAGCAGTACAAGCTCAACGACAAGACCGCCGTGCTGTTTGTCCGCGCGCGAGGCTGGCACATGGAGGAGCGGCACATCCTCGTGGATGGCGAGCCCATGTCCGGCTCCATCTTCGATTTTGGCCTCTACTTCTTTCACAATGCCAAAGAGCTGCTGGCTCGCGGCAGCGGCCCCTATTTTTATCTGCCAAAGATGGAGAGCCACCTTGAAGCGCGTCTGTGGAACGACATCTTTGTCCGCGCGCAACAGAAGCTCGGCCTGCCGCAGGGCTCAATCAAAGGCACCGTGCTTATCGAAACCATCCTTGCCAGCTTTGAGATGGACGAGATTCTCTACGAGTTGCGCGAACACTCCGCGGGTCTGAACTGCGGGCGCTGGGACTACATCTTCAGCTTCATCAAAAAGTTCTCCAACGACCCGCATGCCGTCTTACCCGATCGCGGCCAGGTGACCATGGCGACGCATTTCATGCGCAGCTATTCAAAACTTGCCATCAAGACATGTCACAGGCGCAACGTCCATGCTATGGGCGGCATGTCGGCTTATATCCCCATCAAGAGCGACCCCGTGGCTAATGACAAGGCCATCGCCCAAGTGCGGGCTGACAAGGAACGCGAAGCCAGCGACGGCCACGACGGCACCTGGGTGGCTCATCCCGGCCTGGTCCCGATCGCGATGGAAATTTTCGACCGTCTGATGCCTCAGCCCAACCAGATTTCAAAACAGTTGCCCGACTACAACGCCACCGCCGAAGACCTGCTTCAGATTCCCGAGGGACAGATCACCGGCGCCGGACTGAAGCAGAACGTCGCCGTGGGACTGGGTTATGTTGAAGCGTGGCTTCGCGGCATCGGCTGCGTTCCGCTCTTCAATCTCATGGAAGACGCCGCCACCGCGGAGATCAGCCGCGCGCAGCTTTGGCAATGGGTGCATCAGAAAGCCAGGCTCAGCGATGGAAGAACCGTAGACATTCCTATGGTCGAAAACCTGATCGCCGCCGAACTCGAAAAGCAGAAGGTAGCCGTCGATGCCGTCCGCTACGCAGCATACGAAAAGGCCGCGGACCTGATGCGTGAGCTGGTTCGCGCACCGCAGTTCATTGAATTCCTCACCCTGCCCGCCTATCAGAGAGTACTGGCTGAGGAGAAGTTCGACGCCGCCTAGCCTACTCGTTTCTCGTTGAGATCGCGTTCACGCTGATCAATCCGACCCCGATGAACGCGCATCTTCAAGCCGCCACACTTTTCAGTAACCAATAATGAAAGCCGTCCACGATTGCCATCAGCGCCGCCTGGTTCAGGTCGCTGCTGACTCCGGCGGTAATCCACGGTTCGTGACCATCGGCGTTGAAGCTCACCGTAACGCGGACGTGCGCCGCCGTGTCCTGCGCCGACACATCAATGGCTGTCACGGTAAACGTGCCCAGCCGCATTTGCGCAATTGCCGGATACCACTTCTCCAGTTCCTGCCGCATTGCCTTGGTCAGCGCATCCACTGGCCCAGCGCCCTCGGCGCGCGTCGTAACCACCGTGGACTCGCCGATCGACAACTGCATCGACGCCTGAACGTACCGGTTCCCCGTCTCGTCCGACTCATCCAAAACCCGCCAGCTCTTCACGCTGAAGCGATCTTTCAAGGTCCCAAGCACCCGCATGCAAGCCAGCTTGAAGGAGACTTCGCTCACCGTGAACGCGCCGCCGTCGATCAGCCCCTGGTTCGTGTCCATCAGCGCCTGCGCCTGCGCGGAGCTGAGTGGTACGCCAAGCGCCTCTGACAGCAGAACAACGTTGGCTCGTCCCGACTGAGCATTGACGCCAATAACCGGGTTGGCGCCCACTCTGGCTGGATCGCACCACAGATAGGCTCCCGGATTCTTGCGCTCGCTGCTGCCGTGCATGCCGGCCCAGGTGCCGAAAGCCCCAGGCCCCACGATGGGCGTTCCGTGAGGAGCCTCAAGGCCGAAGGCCGCATACGCCGAGTGCGCCAGGCTGGTGAGCCCCGTCAGCGCTTCGGGCGAAACAAATTCGGCTTCTCCTCTCAGTTGCATCCCGCCGACAACTGTCGTCAGGTTCACATTGCCGCAGCGCTCGCCGGTTCCCAACAAAGTTCCCTGAACCTGAACCGCGCCGGCAAGAATCGCAGCGCGGCTATCGGCAATGTCAAGGCCGCGATCCGTATGTCCATGAAATCCGAATCTGGCATCGGGATAACTGCGCGTCAACCCGCCTATCACATGCGCAACTTCTTCAGGACTGGCGCCGCCGTTGGTGTCGCACACAACCAGCCGGCTCACCTTCTGGCGAACGCATTGCTCTACCATCTCGTGAAAGTAATCCCGGCTGCTCTTCTTCAATTCGTCATCGCAAGGATTGCCGTTTTCGCGTCGGCCACATGCGGCGTCCATGGCGTGTTCAAAGTCAACCATCACTTCAAGGCCGTTGTCATGGAGACACTGAATCGTCTCGGAAACCATCAGCAGATTTTCTTCCGGCGTGGTCTCCAGTGACTTGGTGATGTCCAGCAGCCTGGACTTGACCACAACCACCGCAACAGAAACGCGCCTCTTGTTGGCGACCATGAATTGGACGTCCGGCCAATCCTGCACCTTGGCGCCGCGCCCGCGGGTTCTGCCAAACAGTGCCAGTTTCATGGCGCCCGTATCCACGGATTCAAGTGCTCCGGTCAAGTCTGTAACAAACTGATTCGCGCCCGCAAAGCCAATCTCCGCATAGCGGACACCAAAGGCGCCCATGCGCTGCAGCAGCATGACAGCGTTCGGCACAGAGATTTCCAGATTCGGCTGCTGCAAACCGTCGCGCAGGCTGGTATCAAACAGTTCGATTTGTCTAACTTTCGTTCCTGTCATTTGTCCCTGTTCACAATTGCAAATGCATCCCTGGTGTCCTCAGTCTGAAGTTCATATAAAAAATTGACTGTCATCCTGAGCGGAGATTGGCGTGTATTTTGCGCCAATCGTAGTCGAAAGCCCTGCGGTTCAGGTGCCCGATTTATGTCAAGAAAGTGCCCTGCCTCCCAAGTTCATAACATAATCGCGCCTGTCATGAAGTTCATAACATAATTGCGCCTGTCATTCTGAGCGAACGGGGCCCCGAACGCTTTTCAGTTCGGGGGTGGTGAGCGAAGAATCTGCTTTTGCCTTCCCCCGATTCTTACACGAGCTTCTCACTCACCACACTAGCTGGAATTCTCGCGCAAGAAGTTACTTCTTTTATCATATCTGCCCGGAATTGTGAGGCCGTGGCGAAACCTGAAATTGCAAGGCCACGCACGTGCCATCCCCCTAACCCGAGCTGCGGGATTCCCGGATCCCCCAGCGCCTTGCCGATAATTACCACCCAAAGGCGCACAATCTAGACATGGGTTCCTCTATCCACATCCTCGAAAGCACACATGCAGACCTCTCCCCGGCCAGTGCCGTGGAACAGAATGAACTCCACTTGGCAGCTTTTCTATTCCCCATTCCTTGTTTCCCCCTGCCTTACCCCACCCCCCCTCCCCGTCAATTGCACCGATTACAGGGCACCGCAAAAATAACTCGCCCAGAATCAATGCAATACGGGAGCGACCCAGTGTATAAGTAGTAAACATGACGTCATTTTTCGCGCATTTTCAGCGGTTTTCTTGCCAATATCTGCCCTCCGAAGCCCTTTAGAGGCCTCGATCACTCATTTCTTGCGCACGTGTGCTACTTACGATTGGCGCGGAGTCGCACTGTTTCCCGTTCCTCCGGACACGCGTCGCGTTTTCGGTAAACCCCACTATGCTGGTACGGTGACAGAAGAGGAATTGGTATGTGCATCAATCGTCGCATGGCCCTGTTCATTACGCTTTTGCTAACTTCGCCGCATCTCTTCTCCCAGTCTGCGGCGCCCTCTCATGGCTGGGCCATCGCCATTCACGGCGGCGCGGGAGAAAGCGAGTGGGAGCACATGGACCCTGCCACTGCATCCGCCTACCATGATTCTCTGGCCAAGGCACTCGCCGCCGGATCGGCTGTACTCAAGCGCAACGGCAAAGCATTAGATGCAGTCGAGGCCGCGGTCGAGGTACTCGAAGACGACCCTCTCTTCAATGCCGGCCGCGGTTCTGCCTTCGCCGCCGACGGCGCCAATGAGATGGACGCCGCGCTCATGGATGGAGCAACGCTCGCTGCGGGCTCCGTCGCTTCTGTGCATTCGACGCGTCATCCCATCGCGCTGGCCCGCGCGGTTATGGACCACACTCCCTATGTCATGATGGTCGGCGCCGGAGCCGACGCCTTCGCGCGCGCTCAGGGCATCGAGCAGCAGCCACCTTCCTTCTTCTTCACTGAGATGCGCTGGCAGGAATTTGTCTCCATAATGCGCTCCAGCAACCGTCCCGTTCCGCCGCGGCCACCGGGCGTCCCTCCGCAAGTAAAGCCAGCATCCGTACCAGTGCCTGCGCCGATCTTTGCGCACCGTTTCGGAACCGTTGGTGCTGTCGCCCGTGACAGCGAAGGGCATCTTGCCGCGGCCACCTCGACAGGAGGAATGCAGGGCAAACTGCCCGGCCGCGTTGGCGATTCGCCAATCATCGGCGCCGGAACCTATGCAAGCGACCATTCGTGCGCTGTATCCGGCACTGGCGTCGGCGAGTATTTCATCCGCCTCACCCTGGCCACGCAGGTCTGCACTCTGGTCGAGGAAGGGCTCACGCCACAGCAAGCCACCGACCGCATGATTCACTCGGAGTTACCGCTTCTCAAAGGCGGCGAGGGTGGCGTCATTGTGCTTTCTCCAAGCGGTGCACCGGTCTGGAGTTCAAATACTCTTGGCATGTTTCATGCCCGCGAAGAAGCAGGCCGTACACCGGAGATCTACGTCAAGTAACCTGGTGGGCACCCAAGGTTCCCCTGCAGCAATAGCCTTTCTCTGGTTTACTTCGCCGCGGCCGATTGTCCCAGCGGGATCAGCTCCGGATCCTGAATCCGCGCTGGCGCCGATCCGGGCGGAGTGGCGCCTGCGTAAAAGGCCAGCCCCTGACTGCTTGGCGAGGGATAAATCAGGCTGGTAAGAACAGTCTCTCCGTCTTCGGCAAAAACCTCGATCGAGTTATTGTCCACAACGATCTCGATGGGAATCGTATCGGCCTGCGCGTGCTTGAGCGGTGCGGATACGCGGCCGGAAAAATCCGGAGACCAGTCCGTCTTCCCAGAATGCGTGCGATCGACAAATATCTGCCCTTTGGCTAAGTCGACTCCAACAACCGTCTCCTCTTCGGCGGATTCATTAGGGTTGTTGGTGCTGCGCCGCAGGCGGACTCCAGCTTCAGCCGACTCACCGGGATCGAGGGTAAAGCGCAGCCGGAAGACGCTGCCGGACAGCTTCTTTGAAGTAATGCGCGCATTGGCCTGAACTATTGTCTTAAAGGAAGGGCCGCCAAACATGGCTCGATTGATCTTGTCCGGAGCCAAGGCCAGAACCGGCTCCTGCACCAGCAAGAGAGGTTCCTGCGACGGTGTGGGAGGGGGATACGCGGAAGGCAGACGGAGAAAAAGGTGGCGGGCGAGAGTCATTTCGCCTCGCCCCGGCAAAGATGGCAGCTTGGCGGCATACTGCCAGTTGCTCATCCAGCCAATCCAGGTGCGGTCTTCGCTCGACGGCAGGTTAGAGAACGAGGTGGAGGCGTAGAAATCCTTGCCCCAATCGACCCAGTGGGGCCCTGAACCGGGGTGGTCTTCGATAAAACGAAAGCCGTCAAACTTGCCTATGAAGTATTGATCTCCCGAGCCACCGGCTGGACCTCCGGAACTGATATTGACGTTGAGCAGCCAGCGGCTGTCGACCAGTTTGTCTGAGTCGTCGTATACGGGCAGTTCGAAGAGGTCGGGGCATTCCCAAACGCCCGAGATCGCGCCAGCTGGCCCGAACTCGCTGGCCAACTCCCACTGCCGAAGGTTCTTTGAGCGGTAGAAACGGAGCTTATGCTGATCGGGAAGAGAAACTGCCATGACCCAACTCTGCGACGGCGCGTGCCAAAAGACTTTCGGATCGCGGAAATCCTTGAGCCCGAGATCGATCACTGGATTCGCCGCATATTTTGTCCAGGTGGCGCCACCGTCGCGGCTAAAAGCGATGTTCTGGGTCTGCTTGTCCTCGGAAGCCCCGGTGTAAATGGCGACCAGGCAGCCCGGGGTCTTCTGGCCCGCATCGCCGCATAGCCCGCTTGTGTTATCGCGATCCTCGACAGTAGAGCCGCTGAAGATGGCGACTCCCTTCTCTTCTGCTAGGGCGGTCGGAAGTTGCTTCCAATGGATCAGGTCAGGCGAAACAGCATGACCCCAGCTCATGTGGCCCCACTCATCGCCAAAGGGATTCAACTGAAAGAAAAGGTGGTACTGGCCATTGAGAAAGATCGGTCCGTTTGGGTCGTTGATCCAATTCGCCGGGGAATAAAAGTGAATCTTTGGCTGCCAGGCCGTCGCCGGAAATGCCCCTGCTGGAGCGGCCGCCGTCTGCTGTGCGAAACCTCGCACCGCAAAAATGAGTACTGCTGTGATGAAACAAACGAGTCCGGCCTTTGCCGACGAGCGGAATGGGAAATCCGTGTGCATGCCTCGATTTTACTAGCTCCGAAGCGGTATCACTCCGTCCAGGCAATCCGCTGCCAATCCACTCATAGCGCAATGCCACCCAGCCTACCCGAGCGTGCAGCCTTCCGTCTGGTGACCGAGGCCGTGCGCTTGATCGAGGCCGCTCCAAGCATCGACATCGAACGCGATATTCTCCCGTTCATGGAATTCAAACCGTTGATTGAAGACGTGAAATCCATGCCGCTTTCAGTCTTCTCGTAATCAGCGACCGAATCATCTGCAAAAACACGCGAGCGGGACCGATGGTCCCGCTCGCGGCGTAACTGACGAAGAATGATTTACAACCTGCAGATGAGCAGTTCGCGTTCGTAGACCATCTCTGACGGCAGGTGGTCGTGGAGCTTGATGAAGAGTTCTTCATGCCCAAGCAACTCGTTTCGCCATGTAAGCCGATCCACCTCCTGCAACCGTTCGAATCGATCGCGCGGGAAATCCAGCCCGGCCCATTCGATGTCGTCGTAACGAGGAGTCCAGCCGATCGCGGTTTCCTTGCCCTGTGCGCGTCCATGCGCGCGGTCGACAATCCACTTCAACACGCGCATATTCTCGCTGAAACCAGGCCACAGGAATTTGCCATTCTCGTCTTTGCGGAACCAGTTCACATGGAAGATGCGCGGCGTGGAACTCAGTGAGCGCTGCATTTTGATCCAGTGACGGAAGTAGTCGCCCATGTGATAGCCGCAGAAGGGCAACATAGCCATTGGATCGCGGCGAACTTTACCTATCGCGCCTGCAGCAGCCGCGGTCGTCTCCGAGCCCACGGTGGCGCCGACATAGACGCCTGCACTCCAGTTAAAGGCCTGGTAGACCAGAGGCATTGTTGTCGATCGCCTGCCGCCAAAGATGAACGCGCTGATCGGTACACCGTCAGGAGCTTCCCATGCGGCATCGATCACAGGACACTGCCGGGCAGGTGCGGTAAAGCGGCCATTCGGATGCGCTGCCGGCTTGCCCTTCTCTTTGCCGATCTCCGGGGTCCAGCGCTCTCCGCGCCAGTCCAGGCACTCGACCGGCGGTTCGTCCGTCATGCCCTCCCACCACACGCCGCCTTCCGGTGTCAGAGCCACATTGGTGAAGATGGTGTTCTTGCGAATCGTTGCGATCGCATTCGGATTCGTATTGGCGCCCGTTCCCGCCGCTACGCCGAAGAACCCGGCCTCGGGATTGATGGCGCGCAGTTGCCCGTTGGCATTCGGCTTGATCCAGGCAATGTCGTCTCCAACGGTCGTCACCTTCCAGCCATCGAAGCCTTTCGGCGGAATCATCATGGCGAAGTTCGTCTTGCCACAGGCAGAGGGGAACGCCGCTGCAACGTAAGTCTTCTCGCCCTCCGGCGACTCGACGCCGAGGATCAACATATGCTCGGCCATCCAGCCCTCGTCGCGCGCAATGTTCGACGCTATGCGCAGAGCGAAGCACTTTTTGCCCAGCAGCGCATTGCCGCCGTATCCGGAGCCAAAGCTCCAAATCTCACGCGTCTCGGGAAAGTGCACGATGTACTTTTCATCGTTGCAGGGCCACGGAACATCTTTCTGTCCTGCCGCAAGCGGAGCGCCTACTGAGTGCATGCACGCCACAACGCGCTTCTCATCCTTATCGATCTCGGCCAGCACCGGCGCTCCGATGCGCGCCATGATGCGCATATTGACCACAACGTAGGGAGAATCGGTCAACTGCACGCCGATCTGCGACATAGGCGAGCCGACTGGCCCCATGCTGAAAGCCAGAACATACATCGTCCGCCCGTGCATGCAACCGCTGAAAAGCTCCTTCAGCTTACGCCGCATCGCAAACGGTTCTTCCCAGTTGTTGGTTGGGCCGGCATTGTCCTTTGACAGCGAACAGATATAGGTGCGCTCTTCCACCCGGGCAACATCTCGAGGGTCCGAGCGTGCGTAAAAGCACCCCGGCCAAAGCTCCTCATTCAATTTAGTAAATGTGCCCGAATTCACCATCTCGCGGCATAGTTCGTCATTCTCCTCCTGGGTGCCATCCACCCAGTGAATAGCCGCGGGCTGTGTCAAATCAGCCATCTTCTCTACCCAGCGGATCAAGTGCTCGTTTTTGGTGGGCGCTTGCATGACGTCATCGCCTTTCGATCTATTTGCCATTGAGTAAATTCAATCCTTTCTTAAGGGCAACAAGCCTCCGCTTCGCTCGTAATTCCCGTGTTCGAGTTCGACTAGCTGGTTACCAACGATAGCTGCGTCGCGCTTCCGGAACGTGGAGACGGAGTTCGGGTAACAATATCAGGGCTCTAGCCCCAAACCGCCTACCCTACGATTGCGACACTTCCGCGTTCCCGCAGAACAGGTTCGTTTGGGTCTTATTGCCGTCTTCTCGGGCGTGATTTCAGGAGCTGTTATATTGCAATGTACGATTTCTGCCTCGCTGAGTCAATCCTCGCCGTGCTTGATCGCCTCTCGGTCGTGCCATGCATATTGCGAATTCTGACATGCGCGGCTGCCCCCCGGCTGCCGCCTTTACCCATCTCTTCGCGCACCTCAGTCGTTTCCGCTATAGTGGTCTGGACGAAAGCGAGTGCAGGCCAGACCTCAAGTCCGCCACCGGAAACTGGCTGGCCAAATCGTTCGGCAATACCGCCCTTCATGGGAGATCGCATAATGGAGACCAACCGTCGTAGTTTCATCACCTCCGCGCTTGCCGGAACTGCCGCTGTCGCCGCGCTTCCCTTCCAGACGCGGGCCCAGTTTCTCAACGCGCCCCGGCACGGACTGCCAGGAACTCTCCAGGAACGCTTTGCCAGGCTCGACGCCATCCTTCAAGAGCCCGTCTTCAAGCGCCATCTCTTTCCCGATCCTGTCATCATCGAAACCATTGAATTACTTCGCAACAAGAAGGAATACTTCTGCCGTGTCCGCTCCAAAGATGGTCACGAGGGCATCTCCATATCGAATGCACAGCAGATGGCTGCTCTCTACCCCATGTTCGTCAAGCGCATCGCCCCATTTTTTATTGGGAAAGATGCGCGCGATATCGAGCAGCTAATTCCCGCTGTCACCGTATACGAGAGCAACTACAAGGCGCAGGGCCTCGCCATCTGGGTTCCCATTGCCACCATCGAGTTTGCCATCCTTGACATGTTCGGCAAGATGGCCAATCGTCCCATCGGTTTGCTCATCAGCGACAAAATCTACAACCCCAGAATCTCTGTCTACCAGGCCAATGGCGAGCGCGACATTACTGCCGAAGAGACTATCGAACACCTCAAGCGCGAAGTCGCTATCTCAAACGCAAAAGCCATCAAGTTTAAAGTGGGTGGCCGCATGAGCCACGTTGAAACTCCTGCGGGACGCAGCGAGAAACTCATTCCTCTTGTCCGCAAGACCTTCGGGGATCAGATGGTCATCTCCGCCGACTCCAACGGTTCCTACACGCCTGCCCAAGCCATCCCCATCGGCAAGCTTATGCAGGAGTACAAGTACGCCTTCTACGAGGAGCCCGTTCCATTTGACTGGTACGAAGAGACCAGGCAAGTAGCTGACGCTCTCGAAATACCCATCGCGGGCGGGGAACAGGAACCAAGCACTCACAACTTCCGCTGGCTCGTCGCCAACGGCGCCCTCTCCATCGTCCAGCCCGATATGTTTTATTTCGGTGGCATGGTGCGTTGCGTGCAAGTGGCTCGCATGGCAAACGCCTTCGGCAAACAGTGCATCCCACACATCTCGTCCACTGGTCTCGGCTACGTTTACATGATGCATTTCGTCTCTTCCATCCCGAACTCGGGGCCATATCACGAGTTCAAGGAGTTCAACAGCGAACTGCCATACCACTGCGCCACATCGACCCTGCGCAGCGACAGCAACGGAGTCATTCAGGTCCCCAACGGTCCCGGCTTCGGCGTCGAAATCGATCCGGACTTTATCAAGGAGGCTGTCGTAGTCACGGCCTAGTCATCATGGAGTGACCGGCTCTCAGCGCCGGTGTGTGCTCTAACTCTGCTGGCTACCATCAGGAGACGAGTTCGAAAATGCAATCCAGGCCTACCTTCTACCGTCCAACCCCAGCCCGCACAGCCCGATTCCTCGCCCATCCCTGTTCCAACACTCAAAAAGGACCTCTGAGCCTATTGGAAATTCCATAGCTAGATCGCCGCGTCCGCCGCAAACGCCTGCGGCAGCCAACCGGCTCTGGCTCGCAGCCCCTCTCCTCGATTTGATAGTCGGCGATTGTGTAACATCTGATCCGAATGGCGTACAAAGCAGCTTCTCAAAGTTGAGCGAAACAGAACAGACAACATTTTGAGCCCAGGCGATAATGGAAAGGGTTTGAGTGTAGCAGGGCTCAAGCGCGAGAAAATTTGTCCCGCAAGTTCCAGTCGTCCCTGGAAGCAACTCGAGCCTGCGTTGCCGGTCAGACCGCGCGGAATGCTCTGCTCGTCCTCACTGAAGCACTCCCTCCGTGGCCTTTGATCAGCCACCGCATCGTTGTACAAAAGTCCAATTGCCTTTGCTGCACTGCAAGCAAATAGCAGCAGAACAAGCATCTAAACATCTTGGAGGAGTAAAGAGTGAAGAAGCTGGCAAGCGCAAGCGATCCCCTCTGGTACAAAGATGCGATCATCTACGAACTTCACGTTCGAGCTTTTTCCGACTCGAACGGCGATGGCATCGGGGACTTCCCCGGGCTGCTCTCGCGGCTCGACTACCTTCAGGGTCTCGGCGTCACCTGCATCTGGCTCCTCCCTTTCTTTCCCTCACCCTTGCGCGACGACGGCTACGACATCGCCAACTACGTCGATGTCAACCCGGCCTACGGAACCCTGGACGATTTCAAGTCGTTTCTGGACGCAGCGCACCAGCGCAACATGCAGGTCCTGATCGAACTGGTCATCAATCACACCAGCGACCAACACCCCTGGTTCAAGGCCGCCCGTCTTGCGCCGCCCGGCAGCCCAGCGCGCGAGATGTACGTCTGGTCCAACACGGATCATCTCTACAAGGACGCCGGCATCATCTTCACTGACACGGAAAAGTCCAACTGGACCTGGGACGAGACGGCCAGGGCCTACTACTGGCACCGCTTCTTTTCACACCAGCCCGACCTCAACTTCGATAACCCAATGGTGATGGAAGAGGTTCTGAAAGCCATGCGCTTCTGGCTCGATATGGGCGTTGACGCGTTGCGCATGGACGCCATCCCATACCTGGTGGAACGCGACGGCACCTCGTGCGAGAACCTGCCTGAAACTCATCGTGTCATCAAGAAAATCCGCGCCGCCATTGATGCCGAATACGCCAACCGTCTCATCCTGGCCGAAGCCAACGAGGCGCCTGCCGATGTCCGCCCCTACTTCGGCGATGGCGACGAGTGCCACATGGCTTTCAACTTTCCCCTGATGCCGCGCATCTATATGGCCCTTCACCAGGAAGATCGCTTGCCTATTACCGACATCATGGCCCAGATGCCAGCCATCCCCGCCAATTGCCAATGGGGTTTGTTTCTTCGCAATCACGACGAGCTCACGCTTGCCTTGGTCAGCGAAGAAGAGCGCGACTACATGCACATCGCCTACTCGAACGACCCCCGCATGCGCGTTAACGGCGGTATCCGTCGCCGGCTTGCGCCCCTGGTGGACAACAACCGCCGCCGCATCGAGTTGTTGAACTCGCTTCTGCTCAGCTTTCCGGGCACACCTATCCTCTACTACGGCGACGAAATTGGCATGGGCGACAACATTTACCTCGGCGACCGCAACAGCGTGCGGACCCCCATGCAGTGGAACTCGGATCGCAACGCCGGTTTCTCAAAGTGCGATCCTGCCCGGCTCTACTTGCCCATCATCATGGATCCAATCTACGGATACCAGGCCATCAATGTGGAAGCTCAACTGAGCGATTCGTCCAGCCTCCTGCACTGGACCCGTAACATGATCGCCTTGCGCAAACTCTTCCAGGTCTTCGGCCGTGGAACCGTCAGTTTCTTGAACCCCGCGAACCACAAGATCCTCGCCTACCTCCGCGACCTCGATCGCGGCGACGGTTCGCACGAGACCGTTCTCTGCGTGGCCAACCTCAGCCGTTTTGCCCAGCCCGTCTCGCTCGACCTCGCCGACCACACCGGCGCCGAGCCCGTCGAGATGCTGGGATATGTGCCTTTCCCCACCATTACCGAAGCCGCTTACGTTCTCACCCTCGCGCCGTACTCCTTTCTCTGGCTCGAGTTGCAGCCCTCCCATGGGAATCCGACGTCTTAGCCTTATAGAACCGTCGGCGCGGATCGAGGCTGGTCAGTTGGAAACAGTAGAAGGGCTCCAGCCGGTTTAGAATGAGTCTCCTTGATGACTATGGCGACAACCTATCCAAGTCCCGACAGCACCGCTCCTTCCGCGCGCACCGGCACCGAACTCCTCGTCCTGCTCGCCGCCATGACGCCGGAACAACTCGAAAGCGTTCTCGCCAATCTGACTGCTTCTTTCCCTGAGGAAAGCCTGCTCATTGCTTCCCCGGTCGCAATGCCGACAGACTCTATTCCATTTCTCAGGTTCGTCGTCGCTCCCGCGGCCACCCCTTCTTGGACCCTCACCGCCGCTGATTTCGTCAGCGCTTACCAGCTTGCCGACAAATACAAGGCGCGTGCCATCCTCATGTTGGGCTCGCAGTCCGGCTCGCTCGCTTCGTCCGCAATCTGCACCCTCGCCAACGCCGTTCTCACTACCCCCACTGACCTCGCAGTTCCTTGCTACGAACTGCCGCCGCACGCCGGGCTGGTCAACTCCTCCATCATCTATCCGCTGACCCGCGCGCTGTTCGCTTCCCGCGTGCGGTTTCCCTTGGCCGTCGATCTCAGTCTCTCGCTTCGCATGGCCGAACGCCTCGCCGGCGCCGCCCATCGTTTCACCGCGATGAACCAGGGCGAAGCTCCTCTTTGGCCGGTAAACGAAGCCGCCGCAGCCGGATTCAGCATCGACCAGTTCGACGTTGGCCCGCGCGTCCAACCCCAACCCGGCGGGCCAGACCTCAACACCATCCTCCCCCTGGTCACCGGATCCCTCTTCTCCGATATCGACGCCAAAGCGGCATTCTGGCAGCGCAACCGACCGTTGCCGCCCGCGCGCAATGCGATGTCCATGCCGCCCGCGCCCGCCACCGATGCGGCTGCGGAGATTGCCCCCATGCTCCAGGCCTTTCGGCTGGCCTACACCAACCTTCAGGAAATCTGGTCGCTCGTACTGCCACCGAACTCGCTGCTCGGGCTCAAGCGACTCGCCGCGACCGACGCTGCAGCTTTCCGCATGCCCGAGAGCCTATGGGCCCGCATTGTCTTTGACTTTCTCCTCGCCTACCGGCTCCGCACCATCAACCGCGGACATCTCCTCGGCGCGCTTATCCCGCTTTACCTTGCATGGGTCGCAAGCCACATCAACATCACCGCCTCCGGCACCAATCCGGAAAGCCATATCGAGGCCGTCGCCGCCGCCTTCGAAGCCGAAAAGCCCCACTTGATCTCGCGCTGGCGATGGCCAGACCGGTTCAACCCATGAGTGCCCCCGAATCAAACCCGTTTCCGATACCAAGCAAGAGAGTCGATTGAAGGAGTGAGTCCAATGCATAACATTCTTGCCACGATGCTCCAGCCAGACCCAAACCAGACGTTGCAGCCTTTCTATGCCGACAACACCTCTATTTGGGCCCATATGTCCGGCGCGCTCCATCAGTCGCTCGACCGCGTCCTCTCCCTGCTCATCGCCATCCTGCCCGGTATTCTGGCCTTCATTCTTGCCCTGGCGGTGTTTACCCTGATTGGCATGGCTCTTTCCGCGCTGCTGAGGCGTGGACTTGCCGTGGCCAGGTTTGATGAACATCTTGCCCGCAGCCGCGGCAACGTTGACTGGGCGCCATCGACTTCCCCCACTGTACTGATCGCCCGAGTCTCCTTCTGGGCCTGCGTCCTGCTCGGACTCATCATCGGCGTCTCGGCCTTCGACGCCTCCTACGCAACGGCCACAATGCTGCCGAGTTCACTCTTGCCCTACCTGACCCGCATCGTTGGGGCTGCCTTGCTGCTCATCGCCGGCACTCTTATAGCGCGCTTCCTTGCCCGATCGGTCCTCATCGGAGCCGTCAATGAACAACTCCAATACGCGCGATTCCTGTCGCTCGGCATAAAGTGGCTCGTGCTCGTGCTTACCGCCGCCATGGTCCTCGACCATCTCCAGATGGGCGGCAACATTGTCGGGCTGGCCTTTGGCATTCTGTTCGGCGGCATCGTCCTCACGCTCGCTCTCGCAGTGGGTCTTGGCTCCCGAGACCTCGTCAGTCGCACGCTCGAAAGCCACGCCGAACATTCAAGCGAGAGCAGCGCCGCACCTCCTACTGCCCCAACCACAGGCTCCGGCGATTCCATCAGGCATTTCTGAGGACCTGTTTGATATCTCGTTTTTGAAGTTGGTCCGGGCTTTGGTCAGGACGGGAGCCCTGACCTACCGTTACATTAGGTTCCGAGCCGAGTTCTTGAACGTGCCCACAGCAGAGACAACTGGTCCATATTGCACAGGAAACAACGGACAGTTTGTTTAGAAAAAAACAAGGAGAGATGACATGCAATTCTTTCGCATCCGGTTGATCCTTGCGCTGGTGGTGGGAATCACTCTGGTCTCGGTTGCCTCGACCTATTTTGAGGTATTGGCCCACAAGCATGTTCTGCGCCAGGAACTGGAGCGCAGGACCGTCTGGATGAGCAAGAACCTGCAATCGGACATGCAGAAGACGTTGGCCGGAGACCAGGCTGCAACGATTGCGGCTGAGGTGGCGCGGCTGCGCTTGCAGGACCAGGCATTGGGCCTGGCTGTCTATGACATACAGGGAGGATTAGTGGCCGAAGCGGGTCCTGCCGCGGTGTTTGGAGCACTGCCGCGCGGCCCGTTGAACAAGGCCATCCAGCAGGGTGCCGATTCGGCTGTCTTCGGCCACCAGGACGATCAGCAGTGGCTGGAGGAGGCGATTCCGCTGCATGACGGCGGGCGCGTGTCCGGAGCGCTGGTGATTCTGGAAGACGCCAGGTATATCCGTGCAGAGGGAATAGCGGTATGGCGGCAGAGCTTCTGGCGGATTGCCGCCTTCGTGCTGCTGATCGTCTGCGTGACGCTGCTGACGGTCCGCTGGTTTCTGATGCGGCCTATGATGCGGGTGGCGAATCAGCTGCGGCAGTTGCGCATGGGGCAAACCAACGATCTTGCGGACGAAAGTTTAGCGGAGTTGAGTCTCTTTACCCCGCTGGCCCGCGAGGTGGAGTCGATGGCCGAGAGCCTGATCGAGGCACGCGCCGCCGCTGAAACTGAAGCCCGGCTGCGCGAGGCCGGCGAGCACCAGTGGACCGCCGAACGGCTGGCTGTCCATATTAGGGAGCGATTCGGCTCCAGCCGCATCTTTGTGTTGTCGAACCGAGAGCCCTATATGCACGTGCTGCAAGGGAAAGAGACCGTGTGCATAGTTCCTCCCAGCGGACTGGTTACGGCGCTCGAACCGGTGCTGCGGGCCTGTGACGGCGTGTGGGTGGCGCACGGCAGCGGCAGCGAAGATGCCCAGAACGTTGACGAGTTCGATCGGCTGCGCGTGCCGCCCGGCGACCCCCGTTACACCCTGCGCCGGGTGTGGCTCTCCAGCGATGAGGAGGCAGGCTACTACGACGGCTTTGCCAACGAGGGACTGTGGCCGCTCTGCCATATTGCGCACACCCGGCCCATCTTTCGCGCTTCGGATTGGGAGTACTACCAGCGCGTCAATGAGAAGTTTGCCGCCGCGCTGCTCAAGGAGATGGAGGGCAGTGTCAATCCGATTGTCTTTGTTCAGGATTACCACTTTACCCTGGTGCCGCGGCTCATCAAGGCGGCGCGTCCGGACGCGCGCGTAGCCATCTTCTGGCACATTCCCTGGCCCAATCCGGAGGCCTTCGGCATCTGCCCGTGGCAGGCCAAACTTCTGGATGGGCTGCTGGGCGCGGACCTGATCGGATTCCACATCCCGCTGCACTGCAATAACTTTCTTTCCACCGTGGACCGCGTACTGGAGTCCCGCACCGACCGCGAACACATGACCGTGCGCCGGGATGGGCACACCACCACAGTCCGCCCCTATCCGGTGAGCGTGGCTCTGGACGGCAGCAAGCCGGAGCGGAAGACGCCGAGGCCCTCGCGCGAGGTACTGCTGAAGGAGTTCGGCTTGCGTTGCGAAACCTTGATCGTGGGCGTGGACCGCATGGACTACACCAAGGGAATCGTGGAGCGGCTGATGGCGATCGAGAAACTTATCGACGAACATCCCTTTTACCTGGAGCGATTGACCATGGTGCAGATTGCCGCGCCGAGCCGCTCGCGGATTCCTAGCTATGTGAATCTGCGCCGCCAGGTGGAGGAGACCGTGGAACGCATCAACCAGCGCTACCAGACGGCCACCTGGAAGCCCATCCTGCTCATCGAGCGGCAGTGCAGCCATGCGGATGTGGATCTCTGGTACCGCACGGCCGCGGTGTGCCTGGTCACCTCACTTCACGATGGGATGAACCTGGTGGCCAAGGAGTATGTGGCAGCACGTGACGATGAGGACGGCGTGCTCGTCCTGAGCAAATTTACGGGCGCGGCCACCGAGCTATTGGATGCACTGATCGTAAACCCCTACGACATTGAAGGTGTAGCCGAGGCTATCCATCAGGGCCTGGAAATGGACCGCACCGAGCGCCACATGAGAATGCAACGGATGCGCCATCATGTCATGGACCACAACATCTATCGCTGGGCAGCCAGCATACTGGGCGACCTGCACGAATTGCGTATGGAAACCCCAGGGCCAATCGGCCCGAGCCACGCCCAGCCGGCGTCTGTTTCATCGGCCGAAGTGGTGGATCGCAAACTGGCGTAGAAAGCGGGCATCCGGTGACAGGCGAAGCGGCAGAAAAGCTGAAAGAGTTTTTTGGCGCCTTTGCGGGCGGGGCAACTCCGTTTCTGCTGCTGGATTACGACGGCACGCTGGCGCCGTTTCGTGTTGATCGCTTTCAGGCGCGGCCCTGGGCCGGAGTGCGGGAGCTTCTGGTCCGCATCGAGCATCAGGGGCGGACGCGCATGTCCGTGATCACCGGTCGTACAGCGCACGAGATTGTGCCGCTGCTCGGGATTGACCCGCCGCCTGAAATTTGGGGTCTGCATGGAGCCGAGCGCCTGTTCCCCGATGGCCGGCGGGAACTGGAGCAGGCACCGTCCGCAGCCCGCGAGAAGCTTGATAACTTGCGCGCGCTGCTCAAGCACGACAGCCTGGGCGGACTCTTCGAGGACAAGGCAAACGGCGCGGTGATGCACTGGCGGGGCGCTTCTCCGCGCAAGGCAAAGCTCATCGAGCAGAGGACGCGGGCGCTCTTCGAGCCGCTGGCGGGGGCGAACGGGCTGGTGCTGCTGGAGTTT
This sequence comes from uncultured Occallatibacter sp., assembly GCA_964419175.1. Taxonomy (GTDB): domain Bacteria; phylum Acidobacteriota; class Terriglobia; order Terriglobales; family Acidobacteriaceae; genus Telmatobacter. Next base: position 38,490 of record CAYQOQ010000026.1, read on the forward strand.
GAAGCTGGGGTTGAACTGCGAGTGGGGCGCGACAAGAGCGGCGCTGTTCAGGCGATCCTGCGAGAGGCCTATCCCGGCGTGCCGGTTGCGTATCTGGGCGATGATTTAACCGACGAGGCGGCGTTTCGCGCCGTAAACAGTGTTAGCCCCCACGGCCTGAGCGTGCTGATGCGCCGCCAATGGCACAAGACCGAGGCGGATGTTTGGCTGCGACCCCCGGTGGAGTTGAGGGAGTTTCTGGAGAACTGGCTTTTGGCTTGCGCGCTCAATCTCTAAGGAACCTCTGAACAAGTCAGATATCCACAGCCATCTTGCATAAATTTGTAGTTGAGTAGGAATGGCAATGCGCCAGATAACATTTGCCTTCCAGCCGAGTTTTTGAGAAGTTTGCCCGCGCCAGCCGCCGGGAGCAGTTTCTGCAGACGATGGAGTCGGTAGTTCCCTGGTCCGAGTTAGAAGCCTTGATCGTGCCGTATTATCCCAAAGCGGGCAAAGGCCGCCAGCCGGTGGGCCTGGGGATCATGCTGCGCATCTACTTTTTGCAGCACTGGTTCAACCTGTCGGACCCCGGCGCCGAGGATGCGCTCTACGACTCACTCGCGCTGCGCGGCTTTGCCGGAGTCGATCTGGGCCGCGCCGCGCCCGACGAGACGACGATTCTGAACTTTAGCCATCTGCTCGAAGCCCACGATTTATGCGGCAAGATTCTGGATACGGTGAACCTCTATCCGGATCGCAAGTGCATTCGCATTTCTATGGGCACGATCGTCGATGCAACGATCATTCCGGCGCCCTCGTCGACCAAGAACGAGAAGAAGCAGCGCGACCCGCAGATGCATCAGACCAGAAAGGGCAACCAGTATTACTTCGGCGCCAAGGCGCATATCGGCATCGACAACAAAGAAGGCGTGGTGCACTCGATCTGCACGTCGGCGGCCTCGGTGCACGACAAGCATATGTAGCCCGACTTGCTGCATGGCGAGGAAAACAAGGTCTGGGGAGACAGCGGCTATCAAGGGCAAACCAAAGTGATCCACGAGGCTGCGCCCGCGGCGAAGGACATGACCAATCGGCGCGTAAAAACCAGGCAGGGCGTAGATGAAGAGCAGAAGCGCAAGAACCGGACTAAGTCGCGCGTGAGAGCCAAGGTGGAGTGGCCCTTCCGCATCCTGAAGAGCGTCTTCGGCTATACCAAGGTGCGCTATCGCGGCATTGTGAAGAATCACCACTGGCATCTGGCGGCCTTCGCCCTGGTCAATCTCTACCAAC
>CAYQOQ010000027.1:0-38666 GCA_964419175.1 uncultured Occallatibacter sp.
TGATGGGGTATCACTTCCAGGTGATGACGCAGAAGATGGTGAAGGCGATGGATGCTGCGTTGCAGGCCGAGATGAAAGCGGGCCTGGCCACCGCAACGGAGGAACAGGCCCGGTAGGTTTGTGGGGCAGGCGGAGGCTGGCTTCAACTTTGATTGCGAGGGAGTTTGGCGATTCCTGCGCGGGCGTCGGCGTCGGGAAATTTATACTTATTAGGACATGCAAGAATTCAACCCTGTAGACGAACAGATGGACCTGCTGGAGAAGGGCGCGGCGGAGATTATCCGCGTCGCCGACCTGCGCGAGCGCCTGGAAGAGAGCCGCAAAACCGGACGGCCGCTGCGGGTGAAGGCGGGCTTTGATCCGACGGCGCCGGACCTGCACCTGGGCCACACGGTGCTGATGCGGAAGCTCAGGCACTTTCAGCAACTGGGGCACCAGGTGATTTTTCTGGTGGGGGATTTTACGGCGCTGATTGGCGACCCGACGGGGCGCAACGTAACGCGCAAGCCGCTGACCGTGGAGCAGATTGGCCAGAACGCCGAAACCTACCTGGCGCAGGTCTTCAAGATTCTAGACAAGAACGCGACCGAGGTTCGGTACAACTCCGAGTGGCTGGGAAAGCTGGGGTACGAAGGGACGATTCGGCTGACGGCGCACTTTACGGTGAGCCAAATGCTGGAGCGGGACGACTTCAGCAAGCGCTTCCAGGCCGAGCAGCCGATCAGCTTGCACGAGCTGCTGTATCCGGTGATGCAGGGGTACGACTCCGTCGCCCTGGAATGCGATGTGGAACTGGGCGGGACGGACCAGAAATTCAATTTGCTGTGCGGACGGGAGTTGCAACGGCACTACGGGCAGAAGCCGCAGATTGTGCTGATGACGCCGATTCTGGAGGGTCTGGACGGCGTGCAGAAGATGTCGAAGTCGCTAAACAACGCCATCGGGATCAACGAGCCGCCGCAGGAGATGTACGGCAAGCTGATGAGTATCAACGATGAGTTGATGTGGAAGTACTGGGTGTTTTTGACGGACCTGCGGCAGAGCGAAGTGGATGCGCTCAGGGCTGAGACGACCGCCGGGAACGTGCATCCGATGGAAGTGAAGAAGCGGCTGGCGCGGACGATTACGGCGGGGTTCCACGGCGAGGCGGCGGCGATGAGCGCCGATGAGAACTGGGCGCGGATGTTCCAGCAGAAAGAGACCGCGGAAGATCTGGAAGAGGTGGCGGTGGCGTTTGCCGATGTGGCCGGGCCGACCGACACCAATGGCGCGCAGCAGATTCGGCTGCCGAAGCTGCTGGTGCAGATGGGACTGGCTGCCAGTGGAGCAGAGGCGAACCGCAAGATCGCCGAGAAGGCTGTGAAGCTGGATGGTGAAACGGCGGAGGGCGTACTGATTCCGCTGGCGGCGCGGATCGTTGTGCGGCTGGGCAAGCGCGCCAAGGTTGCGGTGATTGCGTAGATTTGGCGTTTTCTAATTAGCCAAATGGCGTATACTGGGAATGGAGGCCAACCATGGCGACCCATTCTGTGACGGACTTGCTTGGCGGCGAAGTGGTTCTCGGGAGACCGGCGAACCGGGGTGGCGTGCTGGCGGAGCTGGTGCGCGAAGGGCTGCCGGTGAAGGCGCTGCTGCTGCTGGCTGAGCGGCTGGATATGCGGCAGGCGGAAATCTCCGATAAAATTGGCATCCCGAAACGCACGCTTACGCGGCGGCTGACGCAGCACTCGCGGCTTACGGCGGCAGAGAGCGACAGGGCCGTGCGGCTGGCGCAGGTCTACTCCAACGCGGCCGAGACGCTGGGCAGCGACGAGAAGGCCGCGGCGTGGCTGAAGACGCCGAATCGCGCGCTGCGCGGGGGCCGGCCGCTGGACCAGTTGGACACCGATCCGGGGGTTCGCGAGGTGGAGGACGTTCTGGGGCGGATCGCCTACGGCGTTTATAGCTGAGGGACCATTGGGGTTCGATTTCCTATCGAGCATTTCCTCAGGGGCTAAAGCCGTGCCCTTTCAAAACATCGACTCACGCACTTTGTTCTGGGATTGCTGATGCAGATCTGGAGAATTTGCCGGGCGCGGTTCGCGGACGAGGCGTTCAGCGGGCTGGGTGCGCGGCGGTTCGGCGGCCGGTGGAATTCGCCAGGGGTGCCGATGGTCTATGCGTCGAGTTCGCTGGCGCTGGCCGCGATGGAGTTATTTGTGCATCTGGAACCGAATCTACAGCCGGACGACCTGGTGTCGATTGAGGCGCGGCTGCCTGAGGGCGAACCGTCGCGTCGGCTGGGGCCGGACGAGTTGCCCGCGGAGTGGTGGACGGACGACTTTGAGCCGCTGCGAACGATTGGGGACAGGTGGATTGGCGAGAAAAGCTCGCTGGCCATGGAGGTTCCTTCGGCGGCGCTGCGGATGGAGTGGAATGTGCTGGTGAATCCGCTGCATCCGGCGGTCGGGGCGATCCGGGTGGAGAAACCGCAGGCGTTTCGGTTCGATGCGCGGATGTTTCGGTGAGGCGGAGGTAGGCATTTGTGGAATCCCAGGTCTCAAAAGCGGGACCTGGGGCACCCGGCAGACTATGCTTCGAAATCCAGCTCGACCGGATCGATGAGAGGCACCAGCCACTGGAGCAGGGCAAGGTGCGCGGGATGAATGGAGTAGGCGTCGCATGCGGCCTTGCTGGTGAACTTCATCATTCCGGCAAAGGCAAAGCCCTGGCTGCGCGGCGAGAGGTTGGCGCCCACATGCGCTTCGATCAGTCCGGGGATGAGGCCGCGAAAGGCCAGGGTTTCCTTTTCGGCGCGGGCTTTGTCGGCGTCGGTCGCTTCCGGCTTCCAGCGAAATCCAAAGATGTGAATAAACATTTGGCTCTCCTTGTTTATGAGCTACTTTGCGAGAGCGAACTTCCGCGCTGACTCGAGCAGCTTGGCGACTGACTCTTTGGAGCAGGACTCGGTGTAGATGCGGAGGAGCGGCTCGGTGCCGCTGGCGCGGAGAAGGAGCCAGGTTTCGGCGGCGTTCGTTTTCGTCTTGGCTTCGGGGTTGTCGAGGTAGAATTTGACGCCGTCGAGGTTCTCCTGGCGGAGGATGGGCATGCCGGCGAAAGACGCGTCGCCGGTCGGGAGCGCACGGGCGCGGGCGATGGCGCCGTTCTTTACGTCGTCGGGAATGGTGAGGTCGATGCGGCCATACTGGTGCTCGCCGTACTCGGCTTGCAGGTCGGCGACAAGTTGGCCGAGGGTCTTGCCTTCCTGGGCCATGACGTTGGCGAGCAGCAGGGCGTTGAGCAGGCCGTCGCGCTCGGGCAGATGGCGCTGGAAGCCGATGCCGCCGGACTCCTCTCCGCCCATGAGGATTTCGCGCTCAAGCATGTAGTCGCAGACAAACTTGAAGCCGATGCCGTGTTCGATGAGCTCGCGGCCGTGCTTCAAGCAGATGCGGTCGAGCATCTTGGTGGTGTTGAAGGCGCGGGTAACGGCGCCGGGCCAGCCTTTGTACTTGAGCACCCAACTGAGCAGCACTGAATATATTTTGTGGGGGTCGACGAAGTTTCCGTTCTCGTCGGTTGCGCCGATGCGGTCTGCGTCGCCGTCTGTACAGAGGCCGGCCTGGCAGCCGTTGGCGACGGTGGCTTCGCCGAGGGCGCGGATGTGCGGCTCGATGGGCTCGGGGTTGATGCCGGGAAAGAGCGGGTCGGGGTTGGTACGGATGGCGACGTTGGCGACGCCGATGCGGGTGAAGATGTCAGAGATGATGGTTCCGCCCGCGCCGTACATGGAGTCGGTGCAGAACTTCATACCAGATTTCGAAATGAGATTGAGGTCGGCGAAGCTCTCGATGGCGTTGAGGAAGGTGGGCAGGAAGTCGACTTCCGTGATGGACGCGGGGGTGGCGGGGCGGGCGACGGGCTGGCCGAGGTAGGACTCGATTTCAGAGATGATGGAGGGCTTGCCCGAGCCGCCGTACCAGGCCTTGTACTTGACGCCGTTCCACTGCGGGGGATTGTGCGAGGAGGTGATCATGATGCCGCCTGCGGCGCCGCGCTCGCGGACGCCGAAACTGAGCGCAGGGGTGGGCGTGACGGCGTTGGCGAATTGGACGGGGATGCCGGTGGCTGCGACGACCTCGGCGCAGGTACGGGCGAAGGCCTTGGAGCCGAAGCGGGTGTCGTAGCCGATGCAGAGGCCCTTGGCGGGATCTTCTTTGGCGTGGACGTAGGCGGCGATGGCCTCGGCGGCGATGCGCACATTGGCGAAGGTGAAGTCGTCGGCGATAATGGCGCGCCAACCGTCGGTACCGAACTTGATTTGAGGATGAGACATGATAGGGTTCCCGTTCTCCTGCTCATTGAGTGTAAATAATTGCGGCGGGGATGAGGGTGCAGGGCCTCTTGGAAATCTGCCAAGAAACCATGGGAAGACGTCCCTCGGGGGCTAAAGCCCAACTTATTATGCAGGGTTTATGTACGGGCTGAAGCCCGTACCCTTCACCGGGAGGAGTTTTTCCGCAGCCTGTGAAGCCCGTACCCTTCAAGGAAATTCGAGTTTATGGACGGACTCTATGAATCTCCGCGGCCTGGGAAGGTCATGCAATGGGCGAACTCGTGCTGGAAGTTAGGGTCGGCGGCGAGGCTGACGTGGTGAATGCGGGGCAGGGTCAGGGGCGAGGCCGCGAGAAGAAGCATTTTTGCGCCGCGAAGGGCTGTGTTGCCGGCGGCGTGGATGAGTTCGCGCTGTGTGTCGATGAGGCCGATGCGGAGGGCGCTTTCGATCTGCACGTAGTTGCCGAATGCGCCGGCGAGGTGAACGCTCTTGAGGCTGCCGGGCCGGGCGCTGATGTAGTCGAGGAGTAGATTGAATCCCGCGGCGATGGCGCCTTTGGCCAGTTGCAGTTCGCGAATGTCGGATTGATAGAGAACGACGGGGGCGGCGACGGGGAAGAGCTTTGTACCGTTGGCGATGCGGCCCGAGGGGAGAATGGCTCCGATGGTAAGGCCCGCGGCAACCGCATCGACAAGGCCGCTGCCGCAAAGTCCACGCGGCTCTCCACCGCCGATGACGGTGGCGTGCATTTGACCGGATGATTGAGGCTGGCCCTCGGGGGCTAAAGCCCGCGTTGTTTTTGCGGAGTGGATGTACGGGCTGAAGCCCGTACCCTTCAAACCCGCACTTTCCAGGGCCAGACCTTCCAAACTGGTTCGCTGCTGTGCGGACTGATGGCTGTCACCTTCAAACTGGCCCTTGTGCTGTTCATCGCCAACGAGCGAGACGTAGGAGATGGCACCGGTGACGGCGCGCATGCCCATGCGGATGGAGCCAGCCTCAAAGGCAGGGCCGGCGGCGGTGGATGCGCAGACGATGCCTTGACGGTTACCGATGGCGATTTCGCCGTTGGTGCCGAGATCGACAAGGGCCATGAGATCGTCGCTGCGGGCGATGCCGGTCGAGAGGATGCCGGCGAGAATGTCCGCGCCGACAAAGCCGCCGAGACAGGGCGCGAAGCGGATGGTGCAGGTTGAGGGCAGAGGCCAGCCGAGATCGTGCGGGCTGAAGATTTGCTCGCCGAGATGAGGGGAGACGAAGGGTGCGTGGGAAAGCGGCTCGACACTGCGCGCGGAGAACAGGTGGTGCATGACGGTGTTGCCGACCAGCACGACTTCGTTGATTTCACTTTCACGGCCGTGGGCAAGTCGAGCGACGATCTGCCCGAGAGCGGCGCGAATGGGCGTGGTGAGATCGTTGCCGTCGAGCGCGGCGTGGATGCGGTTCATGACGTCGGAGCCGAAGGGGGCCTGGGGATTGAGTTCGGTTTCGACGCCGAGAACGGAGCCGGTGGCAAGGTCGATGATTTGCGCGGCGATGGTGGTGGTGCCGAGATCGATGGCGATGCCGAGGCCGTGCTTGCCTGATGCGGCCAGGCCGGCGTTGTCGGTGAGGACATCCATTTCCCATTGGCCGCACTCGAGGACCAGGGGCTGCGTTGCCCGCTCTGGTGCGCGCGCCTGGCAGGCAAGACGCCAGCCAAGGCTGAGTTGTTCTGGCGGAAAGGCGGCGCGGTCGGCTTCAGTGATTGGGAGCGAGCCGGACAGGACACGGACGCCGCATCCACCGCAAAGGCCGGTTCCGCCACAGGGAAACTCGAAGCCGTGATCGGAGAGCGAGGAGACCAGAGGCGCGCCAACGGGCACGTCGACTTCGACGGCGAGGGGCTCGAGGCGAATCCGCACTTGGTTGGCGCTCATTCGGCGGCTTCCACAATGCCGTCGCCCATGGTGGCGCGGATGGTTGCGCCGGGAGGCACGACGAGGAAGGAGGCCGCGCCCCAATCGCCGTTGACGAGGCGCTCGAGGAGCGTGAGGGAGCCTTTGACTTCGTCGAAGGCCCAGTGGTTTTTCTCCGCCTCGGCGCGGGCTTTGGCGCGGCTAGCTTCGTCAGAGGCTACGCCGGTGGAGATGTAGGTGAGGCCCGAGTAATGCTGGCGAAAAGAGTTGAACTGTTCGAAGAGGAATTGGCCGTTCTCTTCGCCGTATTGAGCGACGAGTTCCGCCAAGGTGCGACGTTCGCCGAGGGTGCTTTTTTGCGTGGGAAAAGCCGGCTGGAGCGCCATTCCCTCGGTCTGAAACTCGGTCCAACCCGACGATCGGTAGTAGACGCCGGGGTGATTTTCAAAGTAGGCCAGATAGGGTTGGTGGCCGCCCATCAGCATGCCGATGCAATCGTGGACGCGGGGAAGAACGAGTTGCGTTTTGCCGGCGCGGAGGCCTTCGGTACCACGGCCGCAGAGCGCGTAGCCGAGCAGGATGGCGTCGTAGCCACAGGTGTCGGCCGCGTCGATGCGTTCCTGAATGTGGGAACGCATTTCGACGCCGAGTTCGTGGAGACCCATGGGAATATTCTCGGTGTCGATGGCGTGGGGCGAGCGGGAGACGACGTTCTCCATCTCGCGCGTGAAGACCTGACAGAAGATGGCTTTGAAACGCATAAAGGCAGCTCTCAGCTTTTAGCTATCAGTTTCAGCTCGATCTTGCCGAGATTATCGAACAGGAATCTCGAAAAATACAGCCGCGGCCATCATAGCATCGACCTTGTTCAAGATGGTTGCCTGCGCCTCGGGCACGAAAAGGACGCCGCGCTCGGAGCCGAGAATGTGCGGGTGGCCGCAGGCATTCATGTTGGCCGCTCGTGTCCTAATAAGAAACAAGTGCGTAAGTTGTTGAAAAGCAAGTAAGCGCATGCAGGTCGATGCGAACCCATCCTAGGCGCAAAAACAAAGACGCGCCGAGGATGGGGCACCCGGAGTTTCATGCGCAGCGGGTCGGAAACACCGGTGGGGGGCTGATAAGAAACAAAAATGCAAGTTCAACAAAACGCGATGTCGTCATGAAGTTCTACAGACTCCCACCCATCGGACAAAAACAAAGACGTCCGATGGATGGGGCACAGTTTCATTCCCCGCGGGTCGGTGAAGCCGGTGGGAGACTGAGTCTAAAGTTCGCGTACAAAATCAGGGGAATTCAAAAGCAGATTCTTCGCTCACCACCCCCAAACTGAGAAACGTTTGGGGCCCCTTTCACTCAGAATGACAGTCGCAATTATGTTATGAACTTCGGGCTCAGGCCGCTAGGGCCTACGCAGCTTATGGGCTGCAAGCTGAGATAGAAGTGGCGATTCGTCTGGCTGCTTACTTGGCCAGCAGATTCTTGACCAGGGTGACGGCACCGCTTGCGTTCTCACTGTAGCCGTCGGCGCCAATCTCTTTGGCGTACTGGCTCGTAACGGGTGCGCCGCCGATGAGTACCTTGACCTGCGTACGCACGCCGGCGGTGCTGAGCGCGTCGATGGTGGTCTTCATGGCCGGCATGGTGACGGTGAGCAGAGCCGACATGCAAACGATATGAGGATTGCGCTCCTTGACCGCGGCCACAAAACCTTCTGGCGAAACATCCGTGCCGAGATCGACGACTTCGAAGCCGTTGCCTTCAAGCATGGAGGCGACGATGTTCTTGCCGATGTCGTGCAGATCGCCCTTCACAGTTCCGATGATGACGCGCACGGCCATCTTTTGCCCGGAGGCGACGAGCAGGGGCTTGATCAACTCCATTGCGCTCTTCATGGCGCGGCCGGCGAGCAGAAGCTCGGGAACGAAGTACTCCTCGGCTTCGAAGAGTTTCCCGACCTCATCCATTGCCGGGACCATGGACTCGGCAATCAGTTGCATGGGGTCGGCGCCCGCGGCTAACTCGACCTCTGTTGCGGCATGCGCCTTTTTTGCATTGCCATTGAGAATTGCGTCGTAAAGCTCTTTCGATTGCGCCATGTTTTACCTCTTAGAAGAAGAATATACCGGCGTTAGAAGCAGGCCCGCTCCATGCGCCTGTTCACCACGAGTGTCGCACATGGCGGCCGACAGCGAAAACTGCCACGCTCGAAATTGTCTCGGAACCTGTTTAGAAACCCTGACAAGAAACAAAAATGCAAGTTCAACAAAACGCGATGTCGTCATGAAGTTCTACAGACTCCCACCCATCGGACAAAAACAAAGACGTCCGATGGATGGGGCACAGTTTCATTCCCGCGGGTCGGTGAAGCCGGTGGGAGACTGATAACACCTCGGTGATGAGGCAAAAAGCATCCCTTAGGGGCTAAACAGGCTGCGGAAAAAGGCATGATTTTGGATCAAAGGCCCGAAAAGCATACCTCAGGGGCTAAAGCCCCATTCATTCCATTGCACTTAAACCGGGGATAAATCCCCGGCCTACGCCCGGAGGAGTTTTCCGCAGCCTGTAAAGCCCAGCTCATATTGCTGGGTTTATGTACGGGCTGAAGCCCGTACCCTTCAACTGAAGCCCGTACCCTTCACCGAAATCAAAGTATTTGGACAGATTCTCGGAGAGGATGCTGTTGCGGAAGAAGGGGAGGGCGAATTCACGTGCGGGGCGGCAGGCTCGAAAGAAGAGCAGACAGGGAAAGTGGCAGGAAAATCCGGCCGTTCACCCATTCCCTCTCTCGCCGCGGTCGCTCTACTACTGGTCTTGCCTGACTTGCTTTCTTGACTCGTCCACGGCGCGGGCCTTGGCATCGAGGCCGTTGGTCGGGTCCATGTGGAAGAACTTCCGCGAGATGTCGGGCCAGAATTCCTGGAAGACGGAGCCGAAAGTTCCCTCGACAGTCACGATCATTCCGTTGCCGATGGTCTGCCCGATGCCGGAGTTGCTGGCGGGGTAATAGTAATTGGAGAGCGCGCCGGAGATGATGTTGCCGGAGACGTTGGAGTAGTTGGGCTCCCACTTGCCGGTGTTGTCGTGCTTGCAGATGAAGGTGGTGGCCGCGGAATAAAGCAGCCTGTGGCGCGTCGTTCCGTGACCCAGACGGAAGTAGCGCGGGTCCTGGTGGAGGAGGGCCGGCAGAATGCCGTTGCCGATCATGTTGCCGTTGAAGGCGTCAAGATACGCAGCTCCGGCACGTTTCCCATAGCCCTCGACGCCCCAGCCAAAGCCGGTATTCTCATTCATGGCCTCGTGGTAGCCGGCCACCAGAAACGCGGCGGCGAAAGCGAAGGGGTCGGTGGTGGAACGGAAGGCCAGCTTGATCTTCTGGCCCGCGGTAAGGGAGGCGGCGTCATTCACGTAAGAGGTGTTGAAGGCGGGCACAATGCCCAGTACCCGCTGATGTTCCTGTTGTTTGATCTGCTCATCGGCTTTCTGGTGCTGGGTTTGCTGGGCTGCGGGCGGCGGAAGGGAAGATTGCGAGGAACTGGAACTGTCCTGGGTTTGGGCCTGGGCATCGGCCAGGGCAACTTCAACCTGCGGCGTGGGGGCATCCGGCAGCGGGCTGGCGGCGGCAACAATCAGGTTAGGGCCAGATTGCTGCGAAATGAGACGACAGGGCTGCCCCAGAAGGGTGAAGCCGCCAATAAGGGCAACCATACTAAGTCTAGAAATCGAGAGCATCTATTCACCAGTTCAGGATTCGGAGGCCACTCGTGGAGTCCGCCTTAAAGGACAAACCCGGCTGTAGGCTTCCGTTGAGATGATTCACCACTGCAAGAGCTTTTGGTCTGGGACGCTCAGCGGCTACATTTCATTGCGATATATGGTTCTTGTAGTTAGACGAAGTTTCGGGCTGTGAAGATGAATTGATTTTGCCTAGCGAGCGTCCGATTCAGTTCAAATCCACGGCAAGCATTCCCCTTGAGAGCTAAAGATTCGCTGATACCACAGGGGTTACGTACAGGCTAAACAGGCTGCGGAAAAAGGCCTCATTTTGGATGAAAGGCCCGAAAAGCATACCTCAGGGGCTAAACAGGCTGCGGAAAAAGGCATTGATTTGAAAGAAGAGCCCGAAAAGCATCCCTCAGGGGCTAAAGCCCTCGTTGATTTTGCGGCAGTTATTGCACGACTGAAGTCGTGCCCTTTCAAAACAGCGGCTCAACCAGAGTTTTTCCGCAGCCTGTAAAGCCCGTGCCCTTCACCGAATCGAGTTTCTCAGAAAGCTGTAAAGTCTCGCTCTTTCAGAATTGGATTGCTGTAGCCGCTACCAAGATACGAGTCGGCCAACTCACGCCGCGAAGTCAATAAAACCTTTCTCGGGATTGGTGGAGATCAGTTTCACAGTCAGCTTGTCGCCAACGTCCAGTCCTTTGCCGCCTTCCACCAGCTTTCCTTCCACGTGGGGGTTGAGGATGCGGACGAAGGTGCCGTAGTTATTGACGCCGGTGACGATGGCGGGGAAACTCTGGCCGATGCGCGGGTGGAGGACGACGGCGGCGATGCGCTTCTGCATCTCGCGCTCGACCTTGCGGGCGCCGTCTTCCATGAGGGTGCAACGGGCGGCCATGGCGCTGAGGTCGCCGGTGGAGTAGGGCTGCGACTGGCTAGCAAGGTGTGCCTTGAGGAGACGCTGCGTGATGACGTCGGGGAAGCGGCGGTTGGGCGCAGTGGAGTGAGTGTAGTCCTGGACGGCGAGGCCGAAATGGCCAGGCGAGACTTCGCCTGGTTTTACGAGGACATATTCGCCGGGACCCATGAGCTTGACGACTGTCAGCGAGAGGTCGGGGAAGTGGTCGGGGTCCTTCTTTTTCTGCGCCAAAAGGAAGTCGTTTAGAGCTTTGGAGTCGGCTTCGGCGGGCAGAGTTGTGCCGAGGGCCTGGGCCATCTCGACGATGCGGTCCCAGCGCTTGGGGGTGCGGACGATGCGGCGGATGGAGGCCACGCCGGCCTGCTCGAAGGTGCGCGCGATGACGCCGTTGGCCGCCACCATGAACTCTTCAATGAGCGAGGTGGCGCGATTCTTTTCCAGACGCGTGATTTCGATGGCTTGGTCGTGCAGCATGACAGGACGGGTCTCAATGGTTTCCAGATCGAGGGCTCCGTGCTGGAAGCGTCCGTCGACCATGCGCTGCGCCGCCGCGTCCTGAAGCTTGAGCTGGGTGGCCAGATCGGCGTTGGCGGCAACCTTGTCGGGGGCCGGGCCGCGTTCTTCAAGCCATGCGCCGACGGCGTTGTAGGCTAGTTGCGCACGGTTCTGCACGAGAGCGCGGTAGGCTTTGCCATCGGATACAGTGCCAGAGGCGTCGACGGCATACTCGATGACGACCGCGACGCGATCTTCATTTTCATTTAGTGAGGTAATGCCCTCGGAGAGTTCGGCAGGCAGCATGGGAAAGACCTTGACGCCGGTGTAGACGGAGGTGGTCTCGCTCTGGGCGTGGCTGTCGATGATGGTTCCCTTGACGACGCGCGCATCCACATCGGCCACGCCTACGAGGACGCGAATGCGGCCATCGGGCAACTGCTCGGCCCACTCGATCTGGTCGAGATCTTTGGACGTGTCGTTATCGATGGAGGACCAGAGGAGGCTGCGGAGATCTTGCGCTCCCGGCGCGGCGGGTGTGGCTGGGTGGGCCTGGATTGCGGCTAGTTCCGTGTCGGTCCCCTTGGGGAAATCCGGCTGAAAGCCGTGCTCGATCATGGTGGCGTGCGCTGCGGCGACAAGATTGAAGTGATAGGGACGGCTGGTGGACATAGGGAAAATGTCTCCTTAAGTTCGACATGCCAGCCTAACACTTCAGGGTTGAAGGTCTCACCCAATTCTGAAGTGTTTTTGTGAATGAAAAGGCAACGGCCTGATTCTCAGCGTGTTGGAGCTGCTGGGAGATCAGGCCGTTGAATGGAGAGGTTTGATTAGAGACCGAGGTCGGAAAGCACCTTGGGCTTGGCTTCTTCGACAGCCAGCAGGTTGTGGCAATTTGCGCAATCCTGCGTGATTGTCTTTCCGCCCTTGGAGACGTGGTCGCCGTCGTGGCAGCGGAAGCAGCCGGGATAAGCCATGTGGCCGATATTGTTCGGATGCGTTCCCCAGGTCACCTTCATGTCTGGGAAGACATTCTGGCAATAGATGGCGGCGAGCTGCGTGCCGGCGGATTTGACGAGAGCGGCTTTGGTGGAGAGGACCGCGGGGTTGGAGGACTTGTAGAAAGCCTCAAGCTGCGCGGGAATTTTGGTGCGCGCCTCGTCCTGGCTGCCATAGCTGGCATTGAGCAGTTCCAGGCCTTCCTTGTGAATCCAGGGGAGGTCGGGACTAATGGCGCCATCGGCCATAGACCGATTGATTGCTTCCTCGGCGGTGGCAAAGGTGTGCGCGGCGCGGTTGTGGCAATCGATACAATCCATGGTGCGGCGTTCGCCCGTGGGCGTGGCGCCGTTCAGAGCCGTGGCGGCGAAGACCGTCTCGGAACCGTCTGAATTCTCGCGCTGCACCCAGGGGATGGTGGAACGGTCCTTGTCGGTGGCGATGTATTCCATGTGATTGAGGTGAACGCCGTGAATGCCGCTGAGGTGGGAGAGAGAATCTTCTCCGCCCAGATGCAGAACCAGCACGGTTTGGGATTCAGTGTTGGTTTCGTCGTCGGCAAAGTTGGACTTGACGAGAAGCTTTTCGCCGACGAACTTGGCGGGCGTGTGGCAGCCTTCGCAGATGACACGAGCTGGGCGCAGGCTGGTGACCGGCGAGGGAATCGGCGTGGGATAACGGTCGAATGAGACTTCGAGAAGCTGCTTGGTGCCGTTGACCTTGGCGCTGAAGTAGGCCTGTGCGCCGGAACCGATGTGGCACTCGACGCAGGCGACATGGGAGTGGGCGGAGATTTTGTAGGCCGTGTACTCGGGATGCATCACATGGCAGGACTGTCCGCAAAACTGGGGCGAATCCATGTAGGCCGCGCCGCGATAGCTTGCCATGGAAACCACGAGCAGGTTGACGATAGTGGCGACGAGCACGATGTCGAGGCCGTGGCGGAAGATGCGATCGTTGAGATCGATCTTGGGGAACTGAGCGGGGATCTGCCCGGCCTTCTGGAGCTTTCTGTGGCGCACGAAGACGCCGACAGGGATCATCAGCAAGCCAGCCACGAACAATCCCGGGAGAAGCAGGAAGAAGATGATACCGAGATAGGGATTGTCGTTGAAGCGGCCGAACATCTCGACCAGCCAGTAGCTGATCATGGTGACGCCCGAGGCGCTGGTGATGGCGCCGCCGGCAAGGCTTATGGGATTGTTGCCAAAGAACAGGGCCGGGCGGACCCAGTTTTCACGAAATTTTTGAAACACAGGCGCTTTCTCCTCCGCATGCAAACGGACAGCCCGCCGAGAAGAGCGAGGTCGCGCAGACCATGAACTGAGAGCCAAGTTTCAGATGCCGAGTTCCGTGAGGGATCCGACATCTGAGGGGAGGTGGCTCCAGACAGGTCAATCGCGCTTTCGCTCCGGGGCGGGCCTTGTCCTGCATCCCGGTTTGATTGTAATGCCTACTTCAGCGAGCGGAAGTAGGTGACCACATCCTTGACTTGCGCATCGGTCAGTCCGGCGATCGGCTTCATCTTGTTCTTGCCGTTCTTGACGGCGGCGGTCATCTGGGCCACGGTCAAAGCCTTGACGGCTGGGTCGGACACAGGCTTGACGCCCATCATCTTGGCGATTCCCGGGTTGGGTGTGCCAGCAGCGCCGTGACAACTGGCGCACTTTGCTTTGTAGGTGGCTTCGCCTGAATCGGCAAAGGCAAGAGCGCCGGACAGGGAAACTGCGGCGGCGAGAACTAACGCGGTACGGATCGATTTTGTCATTTGTGTGACTCCTTTGGTGATTTGCGGCCTGTGCCAGCCGTGCTGCACGTGCAGGGGTTGTTCTTGTTGGCAACCGTCCATCTGTTGGATGCTTTGGGCGATTGATACGGCAACGGAGATTGCAACGAAGACAATCTTACGCGAACCGGCGCAACCCGTTTGCGAATTCGGGGCTGCGCCGGTTGATTTCTTTACTTGGCGAAGGTGCGGAAGTAGGCTACCGCTTCCTTGATCTGCGCGTCGGTGAGCTTGCCCTTGTAGGCCGGCATCTTGCCTGCGCCGTTGGTCGTCGTCGCAATCATCTGCGCCTCGGTTTTGCTCTTCACCGCTGGGTCGGTGGCGGGCTTTACGCCCATTGCCTTGGCCATGGCGGGGCTTGGAACGCCGGCGGCGCCATGACAGCTTTGGCACTTGGCTTTATATGTCGCTTCGCCCGACTGAGCGAAGCCCACGGCACCGGCCAGAAGAACTGCGGCGGCCAGTGTCACCTGGAATCGAATCGTGTTGCGCATGGTAAAAACTCCTGAATAACTTTTGCGGCCAGTGTACGCGCAAGCGGTACCGGCCGTGTACTGCTTCTTTAGGAATTGTTTTCTACGACCCGGTTTCATATCCAACAAGAAACCGCATTCTGCCATTTTGTTTCTAACCGATGCAAAAGGGTGGGCCGCCGAACCATATCGGACGGCCCACCCCTGTTGTCTTCAACAGAATCCCGGTTTCACTTAGAACTCGTAGTGAACTCCGAGCGTTAAATTGTTTGCGTGGAAGATGCGCGGCGCGGTCATGCCGGCATTACCGCTGTTGATACCGGTTGAGACCGACAGCGAGGAGCAGGGTACGATGTTGGAAGCCGCGGCCGTGGCAACGGAGTTCATCGTGCAGAGCGTCGCGCCCGAAGCACTCTCTTCGCCGTAGCCGTAGTAGTTGTACTCGGCCTTCCAGACCAGGCCCGGGCGGACTGTCCAGTTGATGCTGGCGTACGGACTCTGGTAGGTGGAATTCAGCGAACCGTTGACCGCACGGGCATCCGTGAAGAACTGGTTGCCGGTCGCCGAGCTGATCCGGTAACCCAGGTCGTACTTCACCTTGTCGTTCGAGCTGAGCATCACGTCTACCGAGCCATACTGCGAGGGAGCGTCCACGAAGGCACGAGCCCACCACTGGACCGGGGTGGCGACGGTGGCGCTGGTCGGGCAGGTCAGAGGAGCACCCGTCGAGCTGACCGAAGCCGCGCCCGCAAAGTACGGGCTGGTGTTGCCGGTCAGGAAGCCGCTGTCCTGCGCGGTGTAGCAGATGTTCGTGGCCGTGTACACCAGACTGTTGGCGTAATCGAAGTTGATGGCGACATGCTCACTCGGCGTCAGCATGCCCGTCACGCTGAAAGTACGGTTCTGGTCGACGTGATTCAAAGGACCATACAGCGGGGTGGCGCCGGTGTTGTTGGTGTTGTTATGCCGCTCCATGTCGTTGAAGGCGGCCGTGAAGGTGGCCCACTTCTCCGGACGGAACTTGGTGTGAACGCGATAGTGACGCACCTGCCGAGGCGACATTGCCGTGAAGGCGTTGTCATCGTAGATTGCCTCAACCGAGCCGTTGATGTCCCAGTTGCTGGTCACGCGATACGCCGCGTTGAAGATGCCGCCGTTCTCGTTGATCGCAAAGGTGGTGCGGGTTGGAGTCGTCACCACGGCGGGGTTGTTCAGGCCGATGTTACGGTTCGACCAGCGATAGGTCAGCGAGAAGTTGGTCTTCGGAGTCGGCGTCCAGGCAGCGGTCAGGTTGTTGCTCAGTTGCTCGTTGCCGAAGTACCCATAGCCGGTGCCGGAGCTCATACCCGTAACCAGGGACGAACCCGGGGTCACGGTCGTGGCCAGCGTTCCGGTGTAGTTGATCGTTTCCGTGCCAGCCGTAGTCGGCGTGGCCAGCTTGGTGTAGGAGGAAACTGTCAGGTTGCCGGGCTGGGCGTTGGCCATCAGGCTCACCTGGTCGGCGAGGCTGAAGTCCTTCGTTGCCTGCCACACCATGCCGAAGTCAGCATTGTAGACCTCGCGCTTGGCGGTACCAGAAGCCGAGTAGTACTCGTTGCGGGCGGTGCCGTTCAGGCCCCACGCGTTTTCGATGTAATTAGGCATGTTCATCTTTGCCCAACTGTAGCTGCCCTGGCCGTTAAAGGTCAGGTTCTTGATGCTGTTGGACTGGAAGCGCAGCGTCTCGCTCGGAAGCGTGGTGCGGTAGGGATTCGTGCGCGAGTAGCTGGTCACAACCGAGCACGCCGGATCGATGACCGGCTTTCCGCCATTCGAAGACGGGTACAGAACCGTCGTTGCGTTGATCATGCTGTTCGCGTTACAAGCGGCAGTGCTGTATGGCGAGAAGGTGGTCGCGGTGTTAACCGCGCCGTTGCTGACCAGATCCCAGTTGCCCAGGTAGGCCGGCGTACCGTCGGCTTCCTGCACCAGGAATCCGTTCGGATCGAGCGTGAAGTAACTGTTCTCCTTGTAGTTGAGTAAACGCTGTTCGAAGGTGACGCTGGTGCCCTGCACCGGCTTCCAGTCCAATGCAGCCGTGTACTCGTCGGTCGAGTGGCGCTGGTACTGCGCCAGCAGGGCGCTGTACTTCAGAATGCCGGCTGAGCGCGCAGGCAGGAGCGAGGTACCCTGCATGACGTTCTGCGAGTAGGAAAGATGAATGCTCACTCTCGACTGCGGATACAGCACCAGATCGGTATCCGTCATGCGGCGCACCGAGTTGGTCATCACAGACGAGTGCTGAACCTGCGGCCAGGCAAGAGAGCCGGTCGGCGAAGCCGACGGACCGATGGGGACCGAAAGGCCCTTGGGCAGATTGGGGTTGCCGAGCAGGTCGTAGTCAAAGTACTGGCGGTTGCGGCGGAAGTTGCCGTTGAACTCGTAGATGCCGGCCTTGCTCGCCGAGAGCTTGGCAAAGTTGTAGGGATCGCCGCCGAAGCCCGAGCCGATGATGCGCGCTTCGTCCGCCAGAGCATGCTTGTTGGTTCCCAGCTTGCGCAGTTCCATGCTCTCGCCGCTCACGCGCGGGCCGGACTGGAGGTTGACCATTGTGTCGTACATCGCGCCCGAGCCAACCTTGTTGGCCACGCGACCACCCACATCCACTGAGTGGTGCGCCGAATACCCTTCGGGCGTCGTCATTTTCGAGGGGATCGCCGCCGGCTCCTGCGCCATGGCGATGCACGCGGCCATCGGTATGGCGATGACCAGCCCCGCGGCCAAAAGGCTCATGCGGATGGGGCGTGCTGATAGGTGCCGTTTCAAACAAAATGTATCCATAAAAGCCTCACTTCGTAACTTCTCGTATCATGTCGGAATCTGTTTTGAACCCATCCGTCCGCCTGCAACGGTCTTGATCGCCGCAGGTGGACGGGAACCTCGTCAGCGCTTCAAGAACGGATCGAGATTCGAACCATGGATCATCGTGTGGCAATCGATACACGGTGTTACGTCGGTCGACTGGCCCAATAAGGTGGCGTTATGGACCGTGTTCGTCGCCACCGTGCTGTGGCACTGGGCGCAGAGAACGTTGATCGACGGCACGTTCAACAGCCGTGCATTCTGCGAGCCGTGCGGGGTATGGCAGGAGAGGCAACCCTCACCCTTCACTGCGGCATGCTCGTAGATGAACGGTCCACGCTTCTCCATGTGGCACTTGGTGCAGACCGCGTTCTGATCGGCGGTCGACCTGAGATTGCTGTTTCCGAACGTGCCGTGCGCGTCGTGGCAGTCAGTGCAATTCACGGCGCCTTCGTTCACCTTGTGGTGGAAGGGCATGTTGAACTGCGGCTTCACGTCGTTGTGGCACTGGAAGCAAAGCTGAGGCTGGCTGGCCTTGAGCAGATGCTCCTTCTCTGTGCTGGCGTGGACGCTGTGGCAACTGATGCAGCCCACATTCGCCTTGGCGTGCGGAGAACGATCAAAGTTCGGATGCGCACTCGCATGGCAGCTCAGGCACTTCGCATCCACGTCCTTGGTCGAGGCCTTGGCGGGATTGAAGATTTTGGTGGTATCGCCACCACCATCGACGTGCGCCTTGCCGGCGCCGTGACAGTTTTCGCAGGTGACGCCGTTTGAGCCGTGCATCTGGGCCATCTTGGTGTGGGGGTTGTCGGCGAATTTCTTACTCACTTCCTCGTGACAGGTGGCGCAGGTTTCAGAACCCACAAAGTCCGACGAAACGGCGGCCTTGGCCGGCGCAACATCCTGTTTCCCCTTGGGGGCCGGAGCCGCCAGTGCGGTGGCGCACAGGATGCTGGCGCCCAGCATCAACATCAAACAAACTTGCAGTCCCCGCCATCTTTGCGGAACCGCACCAATCGAGAATCGCGCTACGGGCCAATCTTTATGCATGAAAAATACCGCCTTGGGTGCTCTCATTGCTTCCTCCGCCAATCATAGTCCGGACATCCTCGATTATCGAACAGGGCACTTCCTTATCAGGGGTGCCTGAACGGCTTCTGGTTTGTCTAGCCACAATCTTGCGGAAGCTGCTCTTGTGCGGAGCATCACTACATGCCGTGAAGATTACTTTTTTGTCATGCTGGTGGGCGGTGATGTCCGTCACACACCGTAAGTTGAACAGTTTCATACTGAATTTCCTGTCGTTGAGTGATATGGATTTTTGAGATCGCAACTCTATCGAGCTGTTGCGGGGTGCCTGGCTGCCTTGCTGAACTGCAATTGCTGGATTCTCCGGGCGGAATCCGGGCTGGCTGGCGGCGTTTCGGGCTTTTTCAGATTAACCCTGCTTGATGGCGGCGTGTTGGAGGAGGGGCGACATATACGTGAGGCCCGTCACATCCATTATGAAGGCAGCTACGGCAAACTGCCACTAGAATAGAAGCCTTTCTCCGTGGGTCCGAAGTCGTTTTTGCCGTAACTGACGCGCTTGCAGCAATGTAAAGAGCTCAGGAGATGGCGGAAGCAGGCGGATCGAGGCGGGACGGGTAGGGCAAGACCATGGTGGACTCTCAGATTTCGGCCGAGACACAGACGCGGCAGCGGCACATATCCAGGCAAGTTCCGGCTGGTTGCGCGGCTTGCTCGAATCGCCGGCCCGGCTGGTTCTGTTCGCTTGGCAGCGCGGTTTTGGCGGATCTGGAGCTTGCCACCAGCACGATCTCACTTCCGGCACAGGCATCGCTTTTCAACCAGGGCGAAGACGCCCGCTGCCTCTATTTGATTTGCAGCGGCTACCTGAAGCTGACGACGGGACGCCAAGAAGACAAGCAGATGATTGTGAGGGTTGCGGGGCCGGGCTCGATGCTGGGCCTTTACGCGGTACTCTCGCATGGACTGTACGAGGTTTCTGCCGAGTCGCTGACCACGGCCCAGTTGCGTCCTGTGGAACGGGAGAGGTTCCTCAACTTTCTGCGCAGCCATAAAGAGGCGCAGATGCGGGCTGTGCAGTGCATCTGCCAGGAGTACCGCTTTGCCCTGCAAGACGCCTGCCGCATCGCACTATCGGAAACCGTGGCGGCGCGGCTGGGACGGCTGTTGCTGGAGTTGGCCAATCAGATTGGCGAGCACCTCGATGCTGGCGAATTCCGGTTCCCGCTGCTGCTGACCCACGAAGAGATGGCCTCGATGACCTGCACGACGCGCGAGACCGTGACCCGCACGCTGGGGCAGTTCCGCAAAGACGGATGGATCTCGATTGAAGACTCTCTGGTGACTCTGCATCATCCTGACAAGTTGCAGGCACTGCTTTAGGACCTATCCTCTAAGGAAGCTCTGATTAAGTTTTATTCCACATCGACCATTCCCACAGGGGCTAAAGCCCACTTTCATTTTTGCGAGGTTTATGTACGGGCTGAAGCCCGTACCCTTCACCGGGTCGAGTTATTTCGCAGGCTTTGAAGCCGTGCCCTTTCAAAACATCCACTTATGCAGAGGCTTCCTAATTGTGCCGCTTTCCCCAAGACGGCGCCGCGAGTCAAACGAAGAACGATTCCGGGGCGTTATCATATGAGATGGGAGTACATGCCACACATGACCCGTTTTCCTGCTTGTTTTTCTGTTCTCCTCTTCTCCTGCTGCGTTGCGATCGCCCAGACACCAGCTCCAGGATCGGCGACTACGCCCATTCCAATCGCTGTCACTTCCGATCAGAGCCCTGAGATCACACGGTTCCAGAAGATTGAAGATTCCTGGGCCGATGCCGTTAACCGGCACGACCAATACGGTCTTGAGCTGGTGCTGTCGCCCCTGTTTATGGATGTTGCGGCAAGCGGCGACATTACGACCCGCAATCAGCAGGTGGCGCAGATCATTACCGGAGAGGACAAGACTCTCTTTCTGACGCAGAAGGTGATTACGGTGCGCATGCTGGGCGACATCGCGGTGGCCAACGGCACCTACACGCTGCATCACAGGGTGAACTCGGCGCAGGTGGATGAAAAGGGCGTGTTTACGCACGTCTTCGAGCGGCTGCGCGGGGGCTGGGTCTGCGTAAACTCGCAGCGGACAGCGCTGCACGAGAACTCCAACGCCAAGCAGAAGAAGCAGTCGAACGCCGAAATGCCGTTCCACATCCCGTTGTTCTCCAAGAGCGACAAGAACAATCCGTAGAGTACGTGCCGCAGATCTGCATAAGGCCCGGGCTTGTCAGCTCGCCAGCCGTTTGGCTCCCTGTGTCTTTATCGACACATGGACTAATCCAAGCGCTGCCGGTGTGACGCCGGGAATGCGGCTGGCCTGGCCGATGGTTATGGGACGCACACGCTCCAGCGTCTCCCGCATTTCGCGCGAGAGGCCGCTGATGGCGCTGTATTCAAGCCACTCCGGAATGGTGACGGCCTCGGCGGCCTTCAGCCTGGCAATCGATTTCTTCTGCTGCTCGAGATAGCCGACGAACTTGATCTCGGTTTCGACGGCGCGAATCTCGTTGCGCAGGACAGCGGTTCCGACTGCGGCATTTTGCTCGGGATTGCGATCGAGAGCGGCCGTCACCTCGGCGAGCAGCGGGTCTTCGGCGAGAGTGTCGCGCAGCGCGGTCAGTACGGGTTCGATGGTGACTTCGGGACGCTTGAGCAGTTGCGCCCAGGTGAGGCCCGCGGTTGCAGTGAGCGCGCTGAGGCCGGCAGCGTTCAGCCGCTCGGTGTCTGCCTTTCCGTTGACAAGCAACTGTTCGAGCGCAACCATGCGCGCCTGCTTTTGCTCATACTCCGCCCAGGCCGCATCGCCGATCAAGCCCAACTTGCGGCCATACGGCGTGAGCCTGCGGTCGGCGTTGTCGATGCGCAGATGCAGGCGGAACTCGGCACGAGACGTAAACATGCGGTAGGGCTCGTTGGTTCCCTTCGAGATCAGGTCGTCGATGAGAATGCCGGTGTAGCCTTCGCTGCGATCCATGGTGAAGGGCGGCTCGCCCTTCACCGAAAGGGCCGCGTTGATGCCGGCCATGATTCCCTGGCAGGCAGCCTCTTCGTAGCCGCTGGTTCCGTTGATCTGGCCGGCGAGGTAGAGGCCCGTGAAGGCCTTCACGCGCAGAGTGCGGTCCAGTTCGGTTGCGTCCACACTGTCGTATTCAATGGCGTAACCGGGGCGCAGCATCTCCGCCTGGTCGAGACCGGGAATGGAGTGAACGATCTGCCACTGCACCTCCATGGGCAGCGAGGTGGACATGCCATTGACATAGACCTCGTGAGTGTTCAGGCCCTCGGGCTCGAGAAAGAACTGGTGCTGGGTCTTGTCGGGGAATTTGACGATCTTGTCTTCAATGGACGGGCAATAGCGCGGGCCGATGCCCTTGATATGGCCGGAATACATGGCCGAGCGGTGCACGTTTTCGCGGATGATGCGCAACGTGTCCGGCGTGGTGAAGGCGATGTGGCAACTGATTTGCGGCTGGAGAATTCTTTTGGTCCGGAAGCTGAAGGGCGTGGGATCGGCGTCGCCGGGCTGCTCTTCGAAGGCCTCCCAGTGGATGGTTCGGCCATCGAGGCGGGGGGGGGTGCCGGTCTTGAGGCGGCAGGTGCGCAGGCCCAGGGCGCGCAGGGCTTCGCCGAGCAGAACGCTTGCGGGTTCACCGCTGCGGCCGGCGGGATAATGCTCTTCGCCGCAGTGGATGAGGCCGTTCAAGAAAGTGCCGGTGGTAATGATGGTGGCTCCGGCTAACAGTCTGCGGCCATCGCGGAGCTTGAGGCCGAGTACGCGGCGGCGGGGACGAACCGGGCGGGACTGGCCGTCCAGGCGTTGGTTTTCAGTGATCTCGCCGGAGCGGGGGGATTCTTCAATGACGAGATCCACGACTTCGGCCTGGCGGATGTGGAGGTCGGGCTGCGACTCGAGTACTTCGCGCATCTTTACGCGATAGAGCTGCTTGTCGCACTGGGCGCGGGGGCTCCAGACGGCTGGGCCACGCGAGGTATTGAGCAGGCGGAACTGGATGCCGACGGCGTCGGCCACTTCGCCCATGATGCCGCCGAGGGCGTCAACCTCGCGCACCAGGTGCCCCTTGGCCACGCCGCCGATGGCTGGATTGCAGCTCATCTGCGCGATCAGGTCGAGGTTCATGGTGATGAGGGCTGTTTTGAGGCCCATGCGCGCGGCGGCCATTGCGGCTTCGCAACCGGCGTGCCCGGCGCCCACAACGGCTACATCGTATTGCTCGGTAAAGGCCATCCTTCTCTATTCTACGGAGTCCTGCGGTCCTGGCAGAAAATGGAGGGTTTTCGACTGGTCGTGCTGCGCTCGGAATGAAGGTCATTCGAGGAGGCAGGTATTTGAGGATGAGTGCATGCGAACCCACCCTAGTGTCCTGTCTCCGAAGTTGATTGAAAAACAACAGCAGATCCTTCGACTTCGCTCAGAATGGTCAGGATGGGGCACCCGCCATTTCTTGTGAAGTGAAATATGTAAAAGCCCTGCCCTTACGCCGCGCGCAGTTCGAGGATGATGGCGGCGCCACAGGGTTCCAGGTTGACGGCGGAGGCGCGGCCGTTGTGGTCGCGGAGGATGGTGGCGCAGAGGCTGAGGCCCAGGCCCGCGGTCTCTCCGACACTCTGCGCGGGAGTGAAGGGGTCGAAGGCGCGGTCGGGGTTAAGGAATCCCGGTCCCGAATGAGCCACCAGAATCTGCACCAGATTGCCCTCGCTGGTTGCCTCAAGGCGGATGGTTTTTGGCTCCTGCGCGGCGTAGGCCGCACCGCGGTTTTCTACAGCCGCAATGGAATACTGCAGACAGTGCAGCACGGCCTGGCGCAACTGCTGTGCGCTGCACAGAACCCTGGGTAGGGATGGAGCGACGCTCAGGCGGAAGTCGATGGACCGCTCCAGGAGGTCCGAACGGTGGAGCTGCGCCATGTCGGCGAGCAACTCGGCGACTGAAATGGCGGCGCGCTGATCGGTAGGAGTTCGCGCAATGCGCGAGAGGCTCTCGATGGTTGACCTCATGCGGCGGGCCTCGGTGAGGATGGACTCGATGCCTTTGCGCTCGTGGGCATCGGGCGGAATGGTCTCTTCAAGCAGCGAGGCATAGCCCAGAACCACCGTCAGCGGATTGTTCAAGTGGTGCGTGACGTTGGCGGCCAACTGGCCCAGGCCGGCGTACTTCTCCGAGTCGATGAGCTTTTCAAACAGCATGGTCTGGCTGCGCGTGGCCTGCATCCGGGCAGCCAGCATCTCGATGGGGAGCAGATCGTCCGCGCGCAGCGGGTCGTCGGGCAGAGCCAGGGATTTGCGCAGCGTGGGGCGCATTGCGGAGAGCAGCAGAACGCCCTCAACGATTGAGCGGCCGGTCATGGGCACGGCCAGAACCTGGGTAAACCGTAGCCGTTTTAAATCGTCGCCGGGGCTGAGCCAGGGCGCCAGATCGAAATTAAGTGTCTGGCTATGCTCCACGGCGGTGGGAATCGAACCAGGCGCCAGAAAACCCGCGGGCGTTATGCGCGCGGCCAAGTCGCCCAGGGCCGCGGCCGTGGCCTCGTCGAGCCCGGCGGAACCGGCGAGCCGGTATCGGCCCGCGCTCTCAAGCAACAGAGCTGCCTGGGCAAACCGGCTGTTCTTGACGACGATGTCGCAGATATCGGCGCCTTGGCGGTCAAAGTCCTCGACTCTGCGACGGGCGAGGATGAGATTGGAATAGGCTTCCAATTCGCGCCGCGCCCTGCGCTCGCTTTCCTGGGCGGCTTTGTTGATGTTCAGCTCATCCTCAAGAGCCAGCAGGATCATGCCCCCTGCAGCGACAACCTTGGCCATCACGATAATGTGAATCAGGTTGAGATCCAGGGCAGGGTTGAGACTGATGGCGGGTATGATCTCCAAGGAGGTGAGCGACCAGGCAGCAAAGCCCGTCAGGCTGAGGACCACGCCCGGGGAAATGCGCCGGAAGGTGAAGACCAGCAATAATGCGGTCATCAACAGGTTGGAACTCTCGACAAAGATTAGCGCCCAGGTAGCACCCACCACAAAACAAGCCACAAGGGCTAAACCACCCATGAAGGCGCAAGACGCGACCGCGAACCAACCCGGTATACGATCCTGCACCGCCCCCCAAAACAAGGCGACCAGAAAAGAAATCGCTCCCAGGGCGGGAAAGATAAAGAGGAGCGGCCCGGCGGGCGATTTGCCGTGAAAGACCACAAACAGGAGGAATGAAGCGAGTACAAGCGGGATGGTGTAGGGAACGACGTAGAGAACTCGCCACCGGCCGATGCGAAAGCTCGTTGGGGCTAACGATGCGAGAAAGAGCGCTGAACCTGTCAGAGTGCAGGCCTGGCCTATTGCGGACATCCAGAAGTGAATCTGCGGGGTCAATTCCCACGGCCACTCGATGTAGCGCAGGAGCATGGAGGCAAGTGCAAAAACGAAGGCGAGAAACCACATCAGCGTGCGCGTGTCGCGGAAACGCCGATATAGATACCCGAAGGCGGGCAGCAGGAGGGCGCTGAGCACGAGCGCGGGAGCGTGGTAATAATCGGGCATGAAAGCCTGAATCTCCTTCCGCTCCGAAAGCGGGAACGGCAAGATGGCTTGACTGCTTTCGGCGGGAGTCAACTATGATTCTCGGAAACGCAGTACGACCCACCTGTCGCACATCCGTCGGCCACACAAAAGCCTGGTTTCCCGACGATTTATTTTCAGACGTCTCGAAGGCCAAGTACATGCGTCTAAAGTTGCAGCAGGGCAGGCATTCACTTCGCGCATCTAAGCGAAGCGAGTGAGGAGCGTAACTAGGTTGAGAAGCAGATGGTGGATCGTGATGCTGGCAGCGGCGGGGTGCTCGCTGACAGCGGCGGCGCAGAGCAAGGACAGCTTTTCCCCGATGCCGCTCGATGCCGGCTTCGGGCGTATGGACATCTCCGCGCCGGCCGTTCCGCCGGAGCAGATCATCAAGCAGTTTGCCGCCAAGGAGAGCGAGTTCCAGGAGGCGCTGAACCACTACACCTATCGCCGCTACGCCCGGGTACAGACCGTGGACGACGACAACAAGGTTGATGGCGAGTGGTACGAGGTGGACGACGTGATCTTCGACTCGACCGGACGGCGCACGGAGAAGGTTGTCTTCGCGCCGGGAAGCACCTTGCAGCGGGTGATGATGTCGCCCTCCGATCTGCAAGACATCTCGCATGGCTATCCTTTTGTTCTGACCACCGAAGACATCTCGCAGTACGACGTGGCTTATGTGGGCCGGCAGAAGGTGGACGAGGTGGATTGCTATGTGTTTTCGGTGAGCCCGAAGATTATCGAGAAGAAGAAACGGTACTTCCTCGGCCGCATCTGGGTGGACGCGACCGACCTGCAGATCGTGGTCACCAACGGTCGCATGGTGCCGGACGATACGCGCAAGGGCAGCGAGGACCTGCATCCGCCGTTCATGACATGGCGGGAACAGGTGGATGGTCACTACTGGTTTCCGGTTTATACCAAGGGCGAAGGGGAGTTGCACTTTTCCGGCGGCAGCGGCTACATGGCGCAGGACGTGCACATCCGCGACACGGTCAAATACAGCGACTACAAGCGGTTCGGTTCGACTAGCACGATCATCTACAACGGCCAGACCCTGCCCAGCGCAGGCAAGCAGCCGGACGCGCAACCGAAGAAATAGATCTCGAGTAGTTCTGGGAAGACGGAGGCAACTATGTCCGCGCAAAGAATGAAACTCTTGCTGGGAATCGGCTTTCTGGCCTTGATGACGACGGGCCTGCTCTCTGCGCAGGAGACGCGCAGGACCAACGTGAACCCCTCGGCGAACCCGGCCGACGACGCCAAGGAGAACAGCAGCGCGGTTCCCGATGTCTACGCCCTCACCGGACATTTCGATCGCATCGTGGTGCTGCGCTTCAAATACAAGGCAGACCTGCTGGCGGGCATGGAAAAGATGGTGAAGCAGGAGCACATCCAGAACGGCGTGATCCTGAGCGGAGCGGGATCGGTGCGCGGGTACCACATGCACCAGGTGAGCAACCGGACCATGCCTTCGCACGACACGTTTGAAAAGAATCCCACACAACCGGCGGACCTGGTGAGCATGAACGGCTACGTCATCAACGGCAGAATCCACGCGCACATGACGCTGGGAACTCCTGAGAAGGCCATCGCCGGGCATCTCGAACCGGGCACGACAGTCTTCACGTTTGCGATTATTACCATCGGCGTGATGAACGACACGGATTTGAGCCGCGTGGACGACAAGACATATCGGTAAAGCAGAGAACGGAAACTAATAAAACAAATACTTGCGCCAGCGATCGTCGCCGCGGCCCAACATGCGCATAATCTGACGGCTGGTGTGGAGCGAGAAGGGGCGCGGATCGCGCAGCAGGATCATGTCGTCGATCTCGTTCAACATGCGGTTGCCCTTTTGACGGTTGCAGGCGTGGCAGCAGGCAACCAGATTTTCCCAGGTCGAGTTGCCGCCGCGGGAGCGGGGAATTACGTGGTCGAGCGTCAGTTCTCCGGGGGGCAGTGCTTCGCCGCAGTACTGGCAGGTGTTGCGGTCGCGGAGCAGAATATTTTTGCGCGAGAGGGCGCGCGTTTGGTAGGGAATGCGGCGGTACTCAAGCAGACGAATGACAGAAGGCATGGGGATGCGGCTGCGCTGGGCGTGCAGGGTAAGGCCGTGCTCCTCCTCAGTGCGCGCAATGCCCTTGAGGACTAGCACGAGGGCGCGCCGGGCGCCGCAAATGTTGATGGGCTCATAGGAGGCGTTGAGGACCAGCACCGGCATCTGCAGCAGGTGTGGAGTCTGAACGCTTAGCTGAGCGGAGGTATATTCCCCGGCCAAAGCCGTGGCTCTGGCAATGGATTTTTGTTTGCGCGCATGAATCATAGCTTTTCCCAGCGACATCTCTTAACCCCTCGTCAAAAAGATGGATGGTCGTGCGATGAATACCTGCTTACTTTTTCGAAAACGGCTGCCGGCGATCGGTCAGTCGGTAATTCAAGGTCCTCGGCGTCCTGGAAAGAATCTCCGCGGCCGGATTGATTGAGGCGTCGCGCCCTGGCCAGCGTGGCCACCCATACGGATGCGGCGCCGGCCTTGAGCAGCGTTTGGGCGGCGGCGCGGGCCGTTGCGCCGGTGGTCAGGATGTCGTCAATCACAAGAACGTGCTTCAACGTGACGCTGGCCGGATCGGAAACCGAGAAGGCGCCACGCACGTTGATGCGCCGCCGGCGTGGCGTGAGACCTGCCTGGCTCTCGGTGGCACGCAGACGCATGAGCGTACTCGATGCCAGCGTGAGCCGCCACTGGGGATGACTCTTGGCCAGGAATCCGAGCGCGTGCGCAGCGATCGAGCGCGCCTGGTTGAAGCCGCGCTGGGCATGCTTTGAACGGTGCAGCGGCACGGGAATCACCAGCATCTCGGCGGGCGCCTCCTCTGCCAGTTGCGCGATGGCCTCGGCCAGCATTCGGCCAAGCCGATGGGCAGCAGGATGGAGGCGGTCGTATTTGAGGGCGTGGATTGCCTGCCTCATTCGGCCCTGGTAAGGCCCGAAGGCGACGGCGCGCACAAAAGGCGGCGGGGCCAGGCGGCAAGCTCTGCATAACGCTGAAGTTACGGGGCCAAATGCCAGTTGCGCCGCTTCAACGGTGTCGCCACAGCGTGCGCATACGGGGCCCTCGTGGACGGGAAATTCTATCCAGCAAACATCGCAGATTGGCACAGTGGAAAGCTGCGGCAGAGGGGAGCCGCAGAGAGAACAGGAAGCAGGGAGGAGGGCGCAGCTAAGGGCATCAATAGGACTTCGAAGCACACGAGCCACAGCGCGCCAACGTGAAGTCTCCGATGGCGGAACGTCGAACGTCAGTGAACCGGAGTCCCTGCGGAAGACGCACCTCACTTGGGGCGGTGAGGGCAATGAATGCGCACCGCCTTGCACACAGTATAACCGGATGCAGCGCAGCGATCTATGCAGCTTGATGAATTGAGCAGGGTAATGAAATCTTAACTCCAGCGTCCTGTGAAGGGTACGGGCTTCAGCCCGTACATAAGCCCTTCAATATCTGCGTGGGCTTTAGCCCCAGAGGGATCAGTTTGTTCTGGAGTGATCTACTGAGGAGTGGGCGGCGCGCACGTTGGTTCATTCCGGACCCAAGCTCGTGCCCAAGCCATCCGTTCCCGCAGGGGCTAAAGCCCCTTTGTTTTCCAGCATTTGATGTACGGGCTGAAGCCCGTACCCTTCAAAGAATGCCGAATTCGTTTTAGCCGGCCTGCTTGCCGCTCATTCGCGCATCCGGCAGCCCCAGCCGCCGCTTGATCTCAAGCAACTCGTCGATCTTGTTGGCGGGGAAGAACTTGAGAGGCTTGCCGATCTGCTGCGCTATCAAGTAGGTCTTGCAATAAGTGTCGAAGGTCTCGACAAACCACTCGGCGTGGCTCACCGTATCGGCCCAGCAGACGATGCCGTGATTCGACAGCAGAATCGTATTGTGGTCGCGCACGAACGGCCGCACGGTCTCGGCAAATGCCTTCGTGCCTGGAGTTTCATAAGGCGCTACGGCAGCAGGGCCTATGGAGGTTTCGTACTCGGAGATCAGCCCGATCGGGGGCACGGTGCCCGTCATGGCAAACGCGGTCGCATAAGGCGGATGACAATGAACCACGGCGCGGGCGAGCGGATTGCAGCGGTAAATCTCCAGGTGCAATAGCAGCTCACTGGTGCGCATCCGGTCGCCGGCCAGGATGTTCCCGTCCAGATTGGAGAGGCAGATGTCGGCCGGCTCCATGTCGCGTTTGCACATCATCGTAGGCGTGCAGAGCACGTAGCGCTCGCCGATCCGTACGCTGATGTTACCGCCGTTGCCATCGACATACTGCCGCTCCCACAGCTTACGGCCGACGGCAATAATCTCATTCCGCAGCGCGTGCGCCTCAGGAGAGCTGGCGACCGCGAGCGGAGAAGGCTCGGGCTGCGTTGGCTGCGACAGTTCTCTTTGCTGCTCCACGGGCGGAACCAGTGTCTGCTCCATTCGTCGACCTCACAGGTGTGATGGTTTGACGGAAAACGCCGGGAAAGCGCACCCGTCTCTCTCATTCTGTCGTGGAGCGCAGCATTGCCGCGTGATAGAAATCACACCGGGCCGAAGCTAATCCCCCGGCACCAATTTCCGCTGCAACGCCTCCAGCGTCTGCCCCTTGGTCTCTGGATAGATGAACAGCACCACCAGGAACTGCACCACGGTCATCACGGCAAAGAACGCAAACGGCGTCTGCGTGTGGAAGTAATGCACCACTACGGGAAACTCGAGGGCAATGGCCGCGTTCATAAACCAGTGGCTGGCCGAGCCCACGCCCTGGCCCTTGGAGCGAACCGAAGTCGGAAAGACTTCGCCGATATAAACCCAGATGACGGCACCCTGCGAGACAGAAAAGAAAGCGATGTAGGTGACAAGAAGCCAGATCAGTGCGCCCGGATGCGATTGCGTCGCGAAGAGCCAGGAGACGCCAGCCAGGCAGGCGGAACAACCCGCCGCACCGATCAGTAGTAATGTTTTTCGCCCCAGCTTGTCGATCAGCGACATGCCCACCAGCGTAAAGGTGAAGTTGGTGGCGCCGATGGCGATGGCCTGCTGGTCGCTTGAAATCTGGCTGAAGCCCGCGGCAGCAAAAATATTGTTCAGGTAATAGAGAATCGCGTTGATGCCCGCCAGTTGATTGAACGCGCCGATCGAGATGGCGAGAAACAGCGGATAGCGGTACTTCCAGCGGAAGACCGGTTCGTGCGCAATGGCATGCTCCTGCGCAAGCGCCGAGCGAATGTCTGCCAACTCGGCCTCGGGGTTCACTTCGCCCATCAGCTTGAGCACGGCCAGAGCTTCGTCAATGCGGTTGCGTGAAGCCGAGAAGCGCGGGCTGCGCGGAATGCCAAACAGCAGAATCAGAAACGCAACGGCAGGGATGCCGGCGACGCCCACCTGCCAGCGCCACTCCGTCGCGCCCAACTGCAGCGTGCGAATGGCGTAGTTGGAGGTGTATGCCACCATGATGCCGAAGACGACGTTCAACTGAAAGGCCGCCACCAGCCGCCCGCGCCACTTGGCCGGAGCAAGCTCTGCAATATACACCGGCCCCAGCACCGACGAAGCGCCAATACCTAGTCCGCCGATGAAGCGAAAGACCATGAACGAGTACCAGCCCCAGGCCAGCCCGCAACCTATGGCGGAGACGACGTAGAGAACGGCGGTAAGGCGCAGGGTTTCGCGGCCGCCCAGTCTTTGGCCAATCGTGCCGGCGCCGAGCGCTCCGATGACCGTGCCCACCAGGCCAATGGCCACCGTCAGGCCCTTCTCCTGCGGGCTGAGGCTATACAGCCTCACCAGCGCGTCAATCGCGCCAGCAATCACAACCGTGTCGAATCCGAACAGCAACCCGCCCAGGGCGCCGGTCAACGTAGCTTTCATCAGGTTGACGTTTGGCCGCATAGTCTCCGCTCTTTTGAAATCCTAAACCATCCTACAGACTGGCGGGGCAAGGGGCAAAACCACATGGGGCGCGTCAGCCCTCTGACCGCGGTTTGCCGGGCAGCACGGCCAGAATGCGGCAGCGGTGCTTGTCGGCCGCGCTCCAGGCTATGGCCATCTCGCTTTCCATGCAGGCGCAATCGCCGGCCTCCAGCACCTCTTGCATGCCGCCCGCATCCAGTTGCAGCCGGCCTTCAAGCACATAGACCACGCCGCTGGTTTCGCTAAAGCAGTCCGCGGCGCTGGCGGCGGCGCCGGGCGCGAATTCAATCATCTGCGCCAGAAGACGAGGGTTCTCGTCGGCCGTGTTCAGGGGCGTAACCTTCACCGGCTCCGCACCGCGCCCATCGCCCACAAAGTGGGCCTTGCGCGTAATGGAAAGCGTGTGCCGCGCTGGCTCGGCAAAAAAGTAGCTCATCCCCACGCCATAGACCCGGCTGATGGTGGCCAGCGTCGGCAAGGTGGGAATCATGCGGTCGGTCTCTAGTTTGGATAACAGCGCCGTCGACAGACCGGTTTCAGAAGCCAGCCTGGAAAGCGTGAGCCGTTTCTGGGTGCGCAGCGAACGCAGCTTCAGGCCGATACAGTAGGGCTCCAACAACCACTGAGCGTAGGAAACCTGCTTTGCCATGGGAACTCCTTCTCGCCCGGCAACAGATCTTGTGTCGCGTTACCGGG
Organism: uncultured Occallatibacter sp.; assembly: GCA_964419175.1. GTDB lineage: Bacteria > Acidobacteriota > Terriglobia > Terriglobales > Acidobacteriaceae > Telmatobacter. The sequence continues at coordinate 31,730 of CAYQOQ010000027.1, forward strand.
TTCAATTTGATTCTCACGGGTCGCTTGGTTCCGGCTCTTGAAGGATTTCTGAAGTTTCTTGGTACTACAGTTGTATTTGCTTTTTTCCGCCCCAAACCGGGCCTAAAGGCCGTGCTGATTGGGCTTTTTTCAGGGGGTTGAAACCCCCTGCTCCCTCCGGAATCCGCGATCTACAAACGTAGGATTAGCGGCATTCGCCCGGCACCGGGCTCCACCTCAAAACACGCGGGCGCGAATGCCGGCGCTGACGCCGAACGACGACATGCCGCCATAGGTAAACTGCGGCCAGTACTGGTACTCGATGTCGGCGGCACGGATATAGATTCTGTGCCTGAGGTGGTAGTCGAGACCGCCTCCGCCCGTCGCCACGAAGTAGTGCCCCTGGGCCAGACCGTACGGGAATGCGAACTCGCCAAAGCCGACCATTCCTTTGGCGTAAGGCTGCAACCTGCCAATGTTCCGGTGATACCGGAGGCCGGCTGAATAGGTTTCCGCGTGGACATTGGCGGTCTGTTTCCACTCGAGCCAGCGCCCTTCGAATTCGAGCCCGAAAGGGCTGCGCGAGTCCACATCGACAAACCCGGCGAGGCCGACCATCTTCCGCTCGCCATATTGGAGATAGAACCCAGACCCCGCGGCGCCGGCTGAAACAGTGAGCCCACCTGCGTCTCCCGAAGGCGTAACCTGACAGTGCGCCGAAGCCGCCGCGCCCAGCAGGAATGCGAGGATTGCACCTGCGGAGGCCACGCGGGCGCCAATCCGCGAACTAGGTTGACCGCCGAGGCGCTTGCTGAAATTTTGTAACATGTCGATCATTCTCCTGGCGCGTTCTGCTGGGGCTCTCTGCTGTGAAGCGTCCCAACCTAGTGTCCTGTCTCCGAAGTTGTTTGAAAAACAACAGCAGATCCTTCGACTCACCACCCCCACGCTCCACCCCAAAGAGCAAAAGCGCTCTTTGGGGACCCCGGAAAGCGCTTGGGGCCCCGTTCGCTCAGGATGACAACCTGAGTTTTGCTGCGAATATCTGAGCCAGGACACTAGTTCGTGATGGTCAGCGTCACATCCTGATAGCGGATGGTGCTGCTGTTGGCTCCCGTGCCGGTGACCTGAATAACGTATGTGCCCGGCGCCGCACTGCCCATGCTGAATCCGTTGCATCCCGTTGCGAGCAGAGCTGCCGCGGAGAGAACCACGATCAGCGCCGTTGTGAAAATGCTCGCGTTCCGCTTGCGGAAGCGCCAGAAGACCCAGCCAAAGAACGCGCTGAAGGGCAAGAGCAGGCCGGCCAGATAAGTGCCGCGTCCATCCCCGTGCGCGTTCAAGGCCGATCCGCCACCACTCAGCGGATTGTTGGTGTCGATCGTAAGCTGGGTGACCGCCGTGCCGTTCGCCGCCAACGCAACACTGGCAGGGGAGAAGTGGCAGGTGACTCCCACCGGCAACGATCCGCAACCCAGGCCAATGGTATCGGCGAAGCCACCGGTCGAGGTCAGAGTTATGGTGGCAGTGATGTTTTGCGTGGTTTTCAAAGTCAGTGCCGGCGTCAGGGAGACACTAAAGAGGCCGCCCGTGCCGGTGATCGAAACCGGCTGCGAGGTGGACGAGCTGTGGGTAGCGTCGCCGCTATAGACCGCGACGATTGAGTAGGTGCCTGACGGCAGACTCGGAACCAGCGTAGCCACACCGTTCGCGTCGAGTGCGACCGTTCCCACGACCGTGGTTCCGTAGCTGAATGTGACCGAGCCGGTGGGCACAGGTCCGGAGCCGGTCAGAATCGTGGCCACCAGAACGATCTGGGGAGGCTGACTGCTTGTCGTATTGCTGACCAGATCGGTCGTTGTGGCAATTTTCGCCACCACCAACTGCGCCGCGCCTGTGCCAGTGCTGGCTTGGTCGTTGGCATCGCCGCTATAGACAGCCGTGATCGAGTAGGAGCCCGCCGCCAGGCCAGAGTAAGCGAACGTGGCCGTACCTGTCGCATCAAGCGTTACTGGCGCGCCAAAGGCTGTTCCGTTGGCGTTGAAGGCGACGGTGCCCGTGGGAGTGCCGCCATTGCCGGTCACCTTGGCCGTGAAGGTTACGGTGGTTCCGTAAATCGTCGGATTCGGCGTTGCGGTGACGGAGGTTTGCGTGGTTGCCTGCACAACTGTGAGCGCGAACGGCGTAGAGCCGCTAGCCACGTCGTTGGTATCGCCCGCGTAAGCAGCCACGATGGAGTACTGCCCCGGCGCCAGTACCGGGTTGATGGTGGCGACTCCCGAGGCGCTCACCGCCGCAATGCCCAGCGTCGCGGTTCCGCTGGTGAATGTGACCGTGCCGGTGGGAATCGACGTGCCCGCAACCGGCTTGACCGTTGCGGAAATCGCGACCGAGGCCCCGGCAATTCCCGGGGTGGGGGTGGCCGTATCCGTGGTAGTGGTTTGCGTCTGCGTCACCACCTGGCTCAGAGGCGCGGAGTTGGCGGCGCCGTTGCTTGCATCGCCCGCGTAGGTTGCCGTAATGGTGTGCGTCGCGACACTCAGCGCAGAGGTGGTAAATGTGGCCGCGGCAGGACTGCCCGACAGCGTTCCCGACCCGATTTTGACGCCGCCGTCGAGGAAGTTGATGGTCCCGGTGGCTGGTACGCTGCCGCTCGCGGTGACGGTCGCGGTAAAGGTGACCGACACTCCGTAGTTCGATGGATTCAACGATGAGAGGACCGCAAGGGTTGAAGGCGTCTGCACATTCTGCGTCAGCACGGCTGAGGTGCTGGGCTGAATGTCGCTGGGGGAATCTCCGCCATAGACTGCGGTGAGTGAATGCGCGCCTGCTGCGAGCGCCGCCGTGGAATAGGTTGCCACGGCGCTGGTGTTGAGCGGCACGTTGGCCAGAATCGTGGTGCCGTCGAAGAAGGTGATGGTGCCGTCCGGAGTGACGCCTCCGCCATCAGGGGCCGTCACCTTTGCGGTGAAGGTCACAACTTGTCCGAGAGGGGACGGATTCAGGTTGGAAACAAGATTGGTGACGGTGCCTTCAAGCACATTTTGCGTCAGCGCTGGGGTGGAGCTGCTCGACGAGTGACCTGTGTCGCCGCTGTACTGGACCGTGATCGCATGCTTGTCAACCGCGAGCGTTGCGGTGGTGAATGTGGCCGTCGCCGTAGTGCCAGGTGCGTTCAGCGAAACGCCCGACGCCAGAACCGTTGCCCCGTCATAGAACGTAACGGTACCGGTGAGATTGCCGGCGCTGGCGCCTGTGGTCACCGTTGCCGTAAAGGTTATGCTCTGCCCAAAGCCAGACGGGTTCAGGTTCGACGCCACCGTGATGGTTGTCGAATTGACGGCGGTTGCGTCCCCAACGAGTTGAATATCCAAAGGCGCGCTGGCTGTATCGCCCGTTTTGCCCACGTTGATATTGGCTGTGAGCGGATTGCCGGAAACCGAGGGCGCAAATTCCGCACCGATGGCGCAATCGGCGTCCACGGCAAGAAACGGAGTGCCCGTGTTGCAGCTGGTTGTTGAGGCGTCCACAGCGGAATTCGCGTCAGGGGTGATGGCCGTGAGATCGAGGGCCGCGTTTCCGTCGTTCTCGACGGATTGGCTCACGGGCGTGGACTTGTCATATTGGCGAACCGGTGTAGCGACGGTTAAAGCAACAAAGTTGCCCTGGACCTCGCGGACCACCATGTTCAATGTGTCGGCGACAAACAGGTTGCCTTTGCCGTCCGCGTAGAGACCCGTGGGTCCGTAGAAACTCACGGGGTTGAACGTGCCGTTGAAGAAGTAAGTACCCGCGCCGCTGGAGGTCAGCGTGGAGATGAACCCGGTTGCCGGGCTGACTTTGCGAATAGCGCTATTCTGCGTGTCGGCGATGTAGACATTTCCCGCCGCATCGACAGCGACCCCGGACGGACCCCACAACTCGGCCTGGTTCGCGGCCGCGCCGTCGCCGGTATAGTACGGGGTTCCGTTTCCTGCAAATGTGGTGATGTTGCTGGCAGCGGTAATCACACCGCCCACAGCCGAAACCTCGCGAACGCGATTGTTTGCCGTGTCGGGGATATACATATTTCCTGCCAAGTCGAATGCGACCGCATGGGGAAAGTTCAGTTTCGCCGCCGTGGCCAGCCCGCTATCTCCGGAGTAGCCTCCGTCTCCGTTGCCCAGGGTGAACCCGCTGCCGGCAATGGTGGTAATCAGACGGGTGGTGGCGGCTACCATGCGGATGCGGTGGTTGGCGGTGTCGGCGATATACAGATTGCCGTTTCCGTCCAGAGTCACGCCCTGGGGCTGGTTCAGTTGGGCCGCCGTGGCCACCCCGGAATCCCCGCCGCTGCCCTGCGAACCGTTGCCCGCTACCGTGACAATGACGCCGGTAGCGGCCGAGATCATGCGGATCACGTTGTTGCCGGTGTCGGCAATGTACAGGTTTCCCGCGCCATCCAAGGCAATTCCCGAGGGGCCGTTCACGGTGGCAACCGAAGCAGCCCCGGTGTCTCCGGTATAGGCAGGATTGCCGTTGCCCGCAATCGTCGAAATGATGCCGGCTCCGGTGCAAGTGGTTCCCTTGATGGTGGCGCTGGCTGGGCCGGCACAGACCATGCGAATCCGGTTGTGGGCGCTGTCAGCGATGTACAGGTTTCCCGCGCCGTCCAGCGTCATGGCGGAAGGCAGGTAAAGCTCGGCGGACGTGGCTGAATTGCCATCCTGAACCGAACCCAGATACGTGCCATTGCCTGCTACCGGAAGCACATTGCCTGGTGTGAGTACACCGATGCCCCCCGAGCCCGTGCCGGAAAGATAGGCCGTGCCCAAAACATTGCCGCTTGCGTCCAGCAGCACCACCGCACCCATGCGCAGGCCGGGAGCAGCGGGAGTGAAGGTAATCGATTCCGCGCAGGTTTGACCGGCTGCTGAGAAAGTCGCTGTAGCGCACGTGGATATACCACCGCCCTGCGCAAATTCAAGCCCGGTTGCGCCCAGCGTGAGGAACTGAACACTATTCACCGAGCCGGCCGTCTGCGCCGTTACGATTACACCCTGCGCGCCGGTCATGGCGCCTACAGGTTGCGAGGCAAACTGCGCCTTTGCGCCGGGGGCCGTGAACAACAGCACCGCCAGTCCAAGCGGCACCATCCACCTGTGCCGCCGTACCAGTACCAGAGCGGTACCAGCAAACATCCGCAAGCTGCTCTTCCGATTCTGTTGTCCGACAGGCTTCCCTTGTCTAAGGCTCATGTACAACTCCGGGGGGTGATCTTCTCGACGGTGCGATTGCTGCTGCCGCTGTTGCGACCTCTGTGCGTTCGATCCCCTGAAGCCCGCACCGAGGCCTCCCGCAAATGCAAGGTCCCATCCTGTACACACTGGCTGAAAGCAGGAGGCAGCGCCGGTTATTGTACGAACCTGTTCTGGCGCAAGCCGTCCGAATCAACGGCAAGTGTCGCTTGGGGCCAATTGAAGAACTGTCTTATTGTCCGTTAGTAACATTTTTATGTCTAGTAGTAACTCGTTATATTGGTTACCACCTTTTGGGGATCGACCTACGTAATTCCGAGGCCGCCATAGTTCAGCGTCACACGGTTCCCTACGGCCAAACAGAACATTCCCGCTTCATTTTCAAGCGGCGTCTGAAACGGGAAACTCTTGCGGCGATGGCGCGAATTCGCCCCTGGTTTTCCGAAGAAAAACTGATCATCTCTTTTCATATGAATTATTTGAGGAATAGATAGCGCGTTTCGGAACAGGAAGTGCGCTGGTAGAAACGGTCGCCAAGGACTTAAACGGCAGTGCGTGAGCCAGAAGCGGAGTCATGCATCCAATCCGTGTCATCCAGGCAGAGTCTGGTCAATCCAGGACGGCGAACCGTGCCACTGATCACTGAAAATTCACACAGAGTGGATTCCGATAAGCGTTGTGGCGGGCAGTCACCCAGCCTGTCTGCGGCGTAGTCCCGAACCACGGCAATAAGGATCGAGGCGGCATCATGTTCTGTGAACTGGTTGCAAGCCAAGGCGGGACGGCTATGGAAAGTGAAGCAGTGCAGGCACCCTCTGGCCGGCAAACGCAGAACGACGCACAATTCACGGTTGAAGCGAAATTCTACGAAAAGCTCGCGAACCTCAAAATCAAATGCACACTCTGCCCGCGCGCCTGCAAAGTGCGCGACAAGGAGCGCGGCCACTGCGGCGTACGCGAGAATCGTGGCGGAACTTTCTTCACGCTGGTCCACTCACGCATCTGCGCGGCCAACGTGGACCCCATCGAGAAGAAGCCGCTCTTCCACTACCTGCCTGGAACCGTTGCCTTTTCGATAGCCACGGCCGGCTGCAATGTGAACTGCAAGTTCTGCCAGAACTGGGACATTTCGCAGTCGCGGCCCGAGCAGATTGCCGCCGATTACGCGCCTCCGCGGCGCATCGCGGCGATGGCAAAGCAGCAGAACTGCCCCACCATCGCCTACACCTACAGCGAGCCGATCGTCTTTGCCGAATACCTGATGGACACGGCCGATGCTGGACACGACGCAGGCATTCGCAGCATCGTAGTCTCCAACGGGTACATGCAACAGGACGCTCTGAAGCAGGCCTACGGCAAGATGGACGCGGTCAAGATCGACCTGAAGTCCTTCAGCGAGTCCTACTACGCAAAGGTCGTTAACGCCCAGTTGAAGCCGGTGCTCGATACGCTGGTCACGCTCCGCAAAATGGACAAGTGGACGGAAATTGTCTACCTCGTCATCCCCACGCTCAACGACAGCGAGACGGAATTCCGCGGCCTCGCGCAATGGGTGATGACCAACCTGGGCCCGGATGTGCCGCTGCACTTCACGCAGTTTCATGCCGCGTACAAGTTGAAGGATCTGCCCGTCACGCCGGTCTCGACGCTGGAGCGCGCCAAGGCAATTGCCGACGCCGAGGGTCTTCACTACGTCTACATCGGCAACGTGCCGGGGCATC
>CAYQOQ010000028.1:0-37288 GCA_964419175.1 uncultured Occallatibacter sp.
TTTGATTTTTGGGCGAAGACGAGTTTTGCAGGGGCTGAAGCCCGCGTTCATTTTGCGAGGTTTGCGGCATGACTGAAGTCGTGCCGTGTTACAAAGCCTTGAGGATTTGCTCCAAATACGAGTTTTTCCGCAGCCTGTGAAGCCCGTGCCCATCACCTGAAGCCGGCTCTTTCACCTTAAACCCGGACCCATCAAGCTGATCGGCTACAAGCGCGATAGGGCAGGCGCTGGCTTGTTTATAATCCTGATGAGCGCAAAGCATCTTTCCTGCCCGCTCTCTGGAGCTAGTGAATGAAGTTTGACATCCAGGAGATCATGGGTTTCCTGCCCCATCGCTACCCGTTTCTGTTGATCGACAGGATCGTCGAGTTCGAGTCGCAAAAGCGCCTGGTAGCCATCAAGAACGTTACCTTCAACGAACCTTTTTTTCAGGGGCACTTTCCCGGCTACCCGATTATGCCCGGCGTGCTGGTGATTGAAGCCATGGCGCAGGCCGGCGGCGTGATCATGATGGCGGAGATGCCAGACCGCGAGAAGAAACTGGTGGTCTTTACCGGCATTGAGCGGGCCAAGTTCCGGCGGCCGGTGACTCCCGGCGACCAGTTGCGCATTGAGGTGGACGTACTCTCGTTCCGCACCCGTGCGGGGCGCATCGAGGGGCACGCGTATGTAGACGGGAAGCTGGCCTGCCAAGCGACGCTGACCTGCCAGGTTGTGACGCGCGAGCGGGAACAGCAGGCCCACGAAGATGCACCGGCGGCGAAAGCGGAGACGGAGTGAGCATTCATCCGAGCGCCGTCATCGCTCCGGGAGCCGTGGTTCCGGCCTCCTGCAGTGTGGGCCCTTTCTGCACTATCGGTCCTGAAGTTGTATTGGGCGAGAATTGCACGCTGATTTCGCACGTGGTTCTCGACGGGCGCACGAGGATCGGCGCGCGGAACACGATCTATCCCTTCACCTCGATCGGCGTGCCACCCCAGGATTTGAAATACGGCGGCGAGCCTACCCGAACCGAGGTTGGCGACGACAACACGATTCGCGAGAACGTGACGATCAGCCGCGGCACGGTGGGTGGCGGAGGGATTACGCGCCTGGGTTCGAACTGCCTGCTGATGACATGCGCGCATATCGGGCACGACAGCCAGGTGGGCAGCTACTGCATCATGGCCAACGCGGCTACGCTGGCGGGGCACGTCGTTCTGGAGGACTACGTGACGCTGGGCGCGTTCTGCCCGGTTCATCAGCACTGCATCGTGGGCAAGTACGCCTTTGTCGGCGGTGGCACGATCGTGACCCAGGACGTGCTGCCGTTTTCGCTGACCTCGTCGCGGCGGGAGAACAAGGCGTTTGGGATTAACAAAGTCGGCCTTGCGCGGCGCGGCTTTTCGCCGGAGCGGTTGCAGACGCTGCACAGGGCCTTCCGCCTGCTGCTGGCGACGAAGATGAATACGACGCAGGCGCTGGAGAAACTGAAGGCGATGGAAGGCGAAGACGTGGCGCTGCTGGCGGCATTCCTGGAGCGAAGCGAGCGCGGGGTTATCAAGTAGACATGAAACTCGGCCTCATTGCGGGGAATGGGCGGTTTCCGTTTTTGCTGCTGGAAGCGGCGCGGGGGCAGGGGCTGCCTGTGGTCGTGGCGGCTATCCGCGAGGAGACTGACCCCGAGATGAACGAGAGGGCGGCTGCGGATGAGGGCGTGACTGTCCATTGGCTCTCGCTGGGCGAGTTGTCGCGGCTGATTGAGACGTTCCAGAAGGAAGGCGTCGAGAAGGCTGTGATGGCGGGACAGGTGAAGCATAAGCAGATCTTCTCGAGCATCAGGCCGGACTGGCGGCTGGCGAAGCTGCTGCTGAACCTGCGCTCGCGGAATACCGATATGCTGCTTGGAGCTGTCGCGAAGGTGCTGGGCGACGAGGGGATCGAGTTGATCAGCTCCACAGCGTTTCTGGAGCCTCTACTGGCGCAGGAGGGCGTGTTGACCAAGCGCGCGCCGGACCAGGACGAGTGCAAGAATATCGAGTACGGGCTGGGCGTGGCGCGCGCTGTGGCTGGGTTCGACATTGGGCAGACGGTGGTTGTGGCGGCGCAGGCTTGCGTGGCGGTGGAGGCGATGGAAGGCACGGACGCGACGATTGAACGCGCGGGACGGCTGATGGATTCGCTAGGTGGTGATGCCTCGACTCTGGATCGGCGGCTGACGGTGGTGAAGGTGGCCAAGCCGAACCAGGACATGCGGTTCGATGTGCCGGTGATCGGGATGGCGACGGTCGAGACGATGATCGGCGCGGGGGCGAGTTGCCTTTCGATTGAGGCGGGACGTACGCTTTTATTCGATCGCGACGCGCTGCTGGAGCGCGCGAGCGAGGCGGGCATTGCCATTGTGGCCGCGCCGCGCTAATACTGGTTGCTGGCAGGTTTCCCCTTTGCTCGACAGCGGGTTGTTGCGTTCTGTTCCCTACTTCCTGTTTCCTGGTCCCTGCCCTGAGGAGGTTTTTCGTGAAGAAGCTATTGCTCTCTATCTTTGCCGCGGCTCTCGTTGCCGCGGTTGTTTCGGTTCCGGCCATTGCGGCCGACGATGCTGGGCCTGCAATGCCTGCTGTTGGCATGGATGCGCCTACGTTTACGCTTCCCTCGCAGGACGGCACACAGGTTTCGCTGAAGAGCTTTCGCGGCAAGTGGGTTGTGTTGTACTTTTACCCGCGCGATATGACGAGCGGCTGCACGATTGAAGCGCACAAGTTTCAGGAGAGCCTGGCGCAGTTCGAGGCCAAGCACGCGGTGGTTCTGGGCGTGAGCGTGGACTCGAAGGAGATGCATCAGCAGTTCTGCACCAAGGACAGCCTGACGTTCCGGCTGCTGTCGGATACGGATCACGGCGTGGTGAACGCGTACGGATCGCTGACCAGCCATTTTGGCGTGAGCATGGCGAACCGGAATACGTTCCTGATCGATCCGAAGGGCAAGATCGCGAAGGTGTGGACGAAGGTAAATCCGGCGACCAGCGCGTCGGATGTGCTGGCCGTGTTGCCCGACAAGGGGACCTCGATCAAGCCGGCCGAGTAGAGACTTTTTATTCAGGCGCAAAAAAGCCCGGCGGGAAGCCGGGCTCTTTTGCTTGCCTTGATATTACGGTTGCCGAACTACTTCTTTGCGGCCTTCTTGGCTGCCTTCTTTGCAGGAGCCTTCTTGGCTGCCTTCTTCGCAGGGGCCTTCTTGGCAACTGCCTTCTTTGCAGGAGCCTTCTTGGCGACTGCCTTCTTTGCGGGGGCTTTCTTTGCTGCTTTCTTAACGGCCAACTTGATACCTCGTTTTGGGGTTTTGCCGACGCGCTTTTTGGCCACGACCTTCTTCGCCTTGACCTTTCCGCCCTTGGCGCCAGCGTTGCTTTTCTTTGCGGCGGATTTCTTTGGGGCCTTCTTGGCCACAACTTTTTTCTTGGCTGCCTTCTTCACGGCTTTCTTTGCCGGAGCTTTCTTTGCAGCCTTCTTGGCAGGAGTTTTCTTTGCAGCCTTCTTGACAGCGGCCTTCTTTGCGGGAGCCTTCTTCGCCGGGGCCTTTTTGACCACGGGCTTTGCTACAGGCATTTCCACAACGACAACCACTGATTCTTCCGCTGCGATCTCATCGTCATCGGAAGAAGTAAGAATGCTGGCGGTCTCAATGTCTTCTTCGTTCTCATCCGTGAAGTCTTCGACCTTATCGGGATCCAACTCATTCGGCTCTCCGGTGGGATCGCCGTCGCTCATTGCATGCATGCTGACCACATCATCCATCCGATTTGCCTCCAGCGGCTCGCCGCTGCACTTGATTTTCTGCTTCTTCGCGCAAGGAACAATACTGTTCCGTAAGCGGAAAAGATTGTAGTTATAGCTTGCACGTAAACACCAACAAAACACAAGTACGTAATGAGGTCCCTGCGTTTTTTACTTGTGCGAGGACTTCTTTTTAGTTGCTGTCTTCGCTCCGGAATGGGCCGTGCCCTTATGCGCAGGACTCGCAGCACCCTTGCGTGAGGCGCTCGTTGCGCCCTTGCGAGCGGTGGCCTTTGATGCGGTGGGCGCCTTAGCTGGCGCGGCTTTACGTGCAGTAGATTTGTCAGCGGATGGCGTCTTTGCGAACGCGGAGGAAGTCTTGTGGCGGCGACCACCGGATGCGCGCTGCGCAACCACGGGCTCGGCCACGCGCAGCTTGCGGCCGAGTTCCACTTTGATGCCGGTGATCGAGTTCCAGCGGCGCAACTGATTGAGCGAAACACCGAAGCGGTCAGCGATGGTGACGAGCGTATCTCCCTTGCGCGCGGTGTAGAGGCGTGTGTGGACGGAGGGCGCGGCGGCGGGCGCAACCGGCACAACCAATGCGGAGACACCTTCAAGGCTGTCGCCGGCGTGCAGTTGATTGGCGGAGGCCAGCTCCGTTGGCTCGACGCGATACTCGCGCGCGATCGAGGCGAGCGTGTCTCCGGAGGCGACGCGATGATAGCGCCAAGCATTGCGCCTGGCTTCAGGGACGAGGGCGACGCGCTCGCTGAAGAGCGTGGCCGTGCCCGCGGGCAGGTGGAGATCGAAAGCCGTGTCTGGCGGCGTGATCATGCGCAGGAGGCTGGGATTGAGCGCCATCAATTCATCGATCGGGGCGCCGACCAGGTCGGACACGAGGCGGAGATCGACGGAGTAGTTGACGGTGACGGTGTCGGTGAGCACCGGAGGGTCGAGCGTTACATCGTCGAAGCCATACTGCTTGGGATTGTTGGCGATGATGATGGCAGCGAGAATTTCGGGGACGTAGTTTTTTGTTTCCGCTGGGAGATTGTTGCGGCGGTAGAGTTCCCAAAAATCCGCGTAGCCGGTTTTTTGCACGGCGCGCTGAACGTTGCCGGCGCCCCAATCGTAGGCGGCCATGGACAAGTACCAGTCACCCAATTGGTCGTAGATGAACTTCATGTAGCGGGCGTAGGCACGGGTGGATTTTTCCGGATCGAAACGCTCGTCCACATAAGCGTTGCGGACGAGTCCGTAGTTGCCGTAGGGCATGAACTGCCACATGCCGCCGGCTTTGGAGCCGCCATTCATGGCACGTGGCTGGAAACCGGACTCGGCGACGGCGAGATAGATGAGGTCCTGGGGCACGCCCTCTTCGGCCATGACGCGCTGAATCATCGCCTTGTAGCGGCCGGAGCGCTGGAATGAATGCATGAGGGTGTTGTGGCCGCGCTGGGAGTAGGCGAAGAAGTTGATGAAGCTGGCAACGTAGTCGTTGACGACGAGGGGTAAATCGGACTTGGTGGTGGCGAGATCGGCTTTGGCGCGAGCGACGATGTTGGGGTCGACGGTGAAGGTGACGTCGCTGGCGACGTCGGCGGGGGTGGGCTCGATGGCGGGGACAAAGCCGTTTCCCTGCTTGAGGGCTTCCATCTCGAGTGCGTTGACCTGATCAATGATGCGATCGAGTTCTTCCTGCAACTGCGCGTTGCTGTGAATGTCGATGCCGCTCATGAGCATGAGGTCGACAGCGCGATCAAACTCGGCCTTGGCTTCGGGGAGCTTTCCCTTGCGATAGTCTGCATCGCCACGGGCATAGGCGGCCTCGACCTGCTGAATGACCTGGCGGACTCGCTGCTGCTCTTTGGTGGAGGGAACGGGCGCAGTGGCGGGGGGCTGAGGAGTGACAGCGGGTAGAGCGGGCGCGGTGGCCTGCGGATGCGGGGCATCGGCTTTGGGCTGGGAAGGGACGCAGCCAGCCAACGTCACGAAGAGACAGAAGGGCGGAAGAAGGCGGGTGAACTTCATGCGCGTGGATTTGCGCAACCACTCCGGCGAATGTAAGCGAACGAAAGGCACTATGCCGATGATAAGCTATGGCATGGAGGCAATGCGCGCAGGAGCGCGCTAAAACCCTCTCACGCCACCCCCGCATGGACGCACGCTTCCTTCGCAATTTCGCAATTATCGCCCACATCGACCACGGAAAGTCGACGCTGAGCGACCGTCTGCTGGAATTTACCGGGTCAGTGACGGGACGCGAGATGCAGGCACAGATTCTGGACGATATGGATCTGGAGCGCGAGCGAGGCATTACGATTAAAGCCCACGCAGTGCGCATGATGTACAAGGCGCACGACGGGAATACGTATCAATTGAACCTGATCGATACGCCTGGACATGTGGACTTCAGCTACGAGGTTTCGCGCTCGCTGGCATCGTGCGAGGGCGCACTGCTGGTGGTGGATGCGAGCCAGGGCGTGGAAGCACAGACGCTGGCTAATGCCTACCTGGCCATCAACCACGGCCTCGAAATTATTCCGGTGATCAACAAGATCGATCTGCCTTCGGCGGACATTCTGCGCACACAGGAAGCGATTGAGAAGGCGGTGGGCCTGGATGCTACGGACGCCATCGCGGTAAGCGCGAAGACGGGGCAGGGCGTGGCCGAGGTTCTGGAGGCGATTGTGAAACGGCTTCCTCCGCCTACCGGAGACCCGGATGCGCCGCTGCAGGCTCTGATCTTCGACTCCTGGTTCGATGCGTACCGCGGAGTGATCGTTCTGGTGCGCGTGATGCAGGGGACGATGCGCAAGGGACAGCGGATTCGGCTGATGTCGAACGGGAAATCGTTTGAAGTGGAGTCGATGGGCGTGCTTTGCCCCAAGCCGGTGGAGATTGGGCAACTGATTGCGGGCGAGGTGGGCTTTTTTGCGGCCACCATCAAAACCGTGGGCGATACCAAAATCGGCGACACGGTGACAGAAGAGGCGCGGCCGGCGGCGACGCAACTGCCGGGGTTTGAAGACATCAAGCCGATGGTGTTTTCAGGGCTCTACACGGTGGACTCGCACGAGCACACGCTCTTGCGCGATGCACTGGAAAAATTGCGGCTGAACGACTCTTCTTTTTTCTTTGAGCCAGAAAGTTCGGTGGCGCTGGGGTTTGGGTTCCGGTGTGGCTTTCTGGGCTTGCTGCACATGGAGATTATTCAGGAGCGGCTGGAGCGCGAGTATGAGCTGGACCTGATTACGACGGCGCCGGGCGTGCGCTACCACATTACGCTGACGGACGGGAGCGTGGTCGAGGTGGACAATCCGTCGCGCTGGCCCGATCCTACGAACATCGAGTCGATCCGGGAACCGGTGATCACGGCGAAGATTCTGACGAACGAAGAGTACGTGGGCGGAATCTTCAAGCTGGTGGAAGAGAAACGCGGCAAGCAGATCAACTTTGAGTACGTGACGCCGACGCGGGTGATGTTGACCTACGAACTGCCGCTGAACGAGATCGTGCTGGACTTCTACGACCGGCTGAAGTCGATTTCGCGGGGGTACGCGTCGCTGGATTATCAACTGGCCGGGGAGTGGGAGTCGCCGATGGTGAAGCTGGATATTCTGGTTTCCGGCGAGCCGGTGGATGCCTTGTCGATCATCGTTCACAGGGACTTTGCGTACGAGCGCGGCAGGGCGCTGGTGTCGAAGATGCGGGAGCTGATACCGCGGCAGCAGTTCGAGGTGGCGATACAGGCGGCGATCGGGGCGAAGATCATCTCGCGGGAGACGGTGAGCCCGCTCAGGAAGAACGTGCTGGCGAAGTGCTACGGGGGCGATATCAGCCGCAAGCGCAAGCTGCTGGAGAAGCAAAAGGAAGGCAAGAAGCGCATGAAGCGGATCGGCAAGGTGGATATTCCTCAGGAGGCGTTCTTGGCGGTTCTGCGCGTGGGCGAAGATCAGCAGAAATAGGGCTTTGCTGTTGACTAAGCAGATACTTTAGTCACCTGCCATTCATCTGCAACTGTGGAAAGCTCCAAAATCGGCAGTCCGGGCCGGAGCGCGGCGGCTGCGCCCGCGAAGGCGGTATCTGGCGTGGCTTGTAGCTGATTAATAAGGGCTTACCTTGCCTAGCAGAATGGGAAAGCCTTGACAAGAGCGGAAAGCAGCTTTTCTGCGGGCGCTTTCCGGAAGTAATCCACAATTTTTTCCACAACGAGAGGGCGGGGCGGGCAATATTTATTTGCCCGTACTGGCGACGTTCAATTCATAAAGAGGTAAGCATTTTTACGCCATCACAAAAGCCCCTTGAGAGGGGCTTTTGTGTCTGGATTGACAGCGTTCTGTACTTGCCGACTAGTGAGCCGCAGGAGCCCTGGGGGCGGTGCGAGTGGCTGGCTTGGGCGCGTCCACACCTGCGCCTGCAGGCGGCGCGGGAATGCCAGACTTGACGTTGTAGGCGTCGATGATCTCCTTGGTGATGTTGGTCGCCGTGGAGGCATAAAGAACGGGAGACTGCTGCTGGGAGACATCGAGGACCAATGTGTATCCCTTGAGCTCGGCGTAGGACTGCATCACGTCATAGACCTTGGAGGCGAGAGCGTTGTAGACGTCCTGCATCTCCTGGTTGAAGTCAGTCTGGGTGTCCTGGAAGTCGCGATCGAGCTGCTTCTTCTTGATGTCGATGGCAGAAGCCTTGCTCTGCTGCTCGGCGGGTGAGAGCTTGTCGCCCGCTGCCTGCAACTGCTTGGTCAGGCTATCGACCTCGTCACTGAGGGTCTTGAGCTGCTGGCGCTTGGGATCGTACTTTTTCTGCAGGTCGGCGAAGTTGCGCTGGCCTTCATTGGTTTGGGCCACGGCCACCTGGAATGCGATGACAGCGATCTTGGCGGGGCCGGGCGCTGCCGCGGGGGCTGCCGGAGTTTGGGCTGCGGCGCTCAGGGCAAAGCCAGAGGCCAGCGTAAGAATGAGTGCAAGCGAACGCTTCATTTGATTCAAAAGCTCCTTCGGAATTCCTGTGTGGCTGTCCGCGCTGATGCGCGAATGCGAGCCTGTGCCTCCTGAGTACCTCACGGTCTTCTATTCAGAAACCCTGCGCCGGATGGCGGCAGAGAAAGGAAAAGACACGAATGGAGACATCAGCAGGAACTAGATGGATTATAGGAGGCTGGGGTAGGAGCGTCAAACAGGGGGAGGGTGAATATCGGCGGGATTTTGCGGGTTCTGGTTTAGTGGGATAGCCGGGTTCGTATTTTGTACCGAGCCTGATTTTCGATGCGCCCTGCGGAAGCAAAGGGTGCGAGGGGGTCTGAGTCAGGAGAACCGGCATTGCTTGCCAGGGGAAGCTTTAAAAGAAAATGCAGGTTCTTCGGCTCCGCTCCACCCCAGCGACGAAGACCTGTCGCCGGGGACCCCGTCCGCTGAAAAGCGCTTCGCTGAGAATGACCGCCTTGAAAGAGGTTCAAGGTAACAACCGCTTTTTTGAAGTAATCAGGATGACCGCTGTGAAAGTGTAGTAGGGAGGAAAAGCTGAAGGGCCGCTCGAGATATGAGCGGCCCTTCGGAGTTCAATGGAAACTTGCCGCGGTTAGAAGGTTGTGGAGACGGTGAGGCGGAAGGTCTTGCGAGGCTCGCGGAAGATGTAGCGGGCACCGTAGGCCTGGATCGCTTCGTTATAGGTGTAGTCTCCTGCGCCACCGGTGGGGAACATGGAGCGGGTAATCAACTCGGCAGAGCAGCTACCCTGCTTGCCTCCTGCGATGACGTCGTTGCAGTAGGGCGTCTCGTAGAGGCGGAGCGGGTTATAGGCGTAGTAGATGCGGAAGGGCGCGTTGACGATCGGCATGATGATCGAAAGCTCACCGCCGAGAGACATGCGCGGGACAAAGTTGGTGCCCGAGATGGGCCGGATGTTGCGCTGGAAGTTAACCTGCGAGCCATGGATGTCGCTGTAGCAGCTAGTGAGTCCACCGATGCTTTGAAGCGCCTGGCAACCATAGAGCGGCGCGGTAAGCGAGTCGAAGCCTTCGACGCTCTGCTTCAACTGTCCCTTGTTGGTCGCCACATCGATACCGAAGTCGTCAAAGAAGGCGAACATGAGTGTGCCGACGATGGGAATGCGGTACTCGATGTTGGTATTCAGGTTGGTATCGCCGCCGATAGAGGCCACGCCGTAGACGGGCAGCGGCACCTGAATGCACTGGTCTCCCGAGTGATTGCTTGGATCGCGCGACACGCATTGGCCGTCGGGATTGGTTAGCTGGAAGTTGATGCGGCTGGGCACGTAGCCGTACGGGGTGGCGGCGCGCACGTCAAAGCCGCGCAACTCGTTTTCGCCACCGGCGTAGAAGCGGTTGTTGGGTGGCGCGACGTCTCCGCCGTAGCCCTGCACGTAGCCCAACTGCGCACGAATGCCGAGGACATTGTGACCGTTGTCGGACGGGATGAGGTAGTGCATTGGCAGGAAGCGCTTGTAGGCCACCATGGGCGAGAAATAGCGGACGTTGCCCCAGATGCCTGACGCCTGGAAGGCCGCAGTGAATTCCTTGCCGCTGCGGGGACGCACCGGATTGTTGATGGTGTCGTAGGAATAGGTAAACGACATCTGGCTGTTGATGATGCCGGCCAGAGCATTGGAGCCCTGAATGCCGGAACGGAAGCTGATGGTCTGGAAGAAGGTCTGCGAGGCGGTACTGAAGGCCGTGATCGTGGACCTGCTGAGCGAATAGGTGGCACCGATGCGCTGGAAGGCGTGGCGCTTCAACGGGTAGCTGATGGAGACGTTGAACCCGGTGGCGGCCTGATTGTAGTTCTGCGTCAGGGACTGCTCGGCAGAGGTCAGGTTGGCCGATGCACCGGTGGTGGCCTGGTAGTTCTTGGCGGCGTTGAAGTCCTGCTTGTTGTTGTAGAGCTGGAAGCCGACGTTGATGGGGCGGTTCTTGATGTAGGGCTGCGTGAAGCCGAAGGTGAACGTGCGGCTGACGTTACCGAGGTTACCCTGCAGGCTGAGGGTCTCGCCGAGGCCGAGGAAGTTGTTGGTCTGGTAGTTGACGCCGACGAAGGCGCCGGACATGCCGCTGAGGCCGCCGTTCATACCGATGGAGTTCTTGCCCTTTTCCTTGACCTTGAGGAGCAGTTCGACAGTGCCGTTGTCGGGGTCCTGGTGGGCTTCGGAGTCCTGATCTACCTTGAGGGCCTCGAAATACTCGAGCTGATTGAGGCGGAGGAGGCTGTACTCCCACAACTGGGAGTTGTAGACGGAGCCTTCGTCGAGCATCAGCTCGCGGCGGATGACGCGGTCGCGGGTGATGGTGTTGCCCTGGAACTCGATGCGGGAGACGTAGAAGGGCTTGCCTTCGTCGATATCGATGTCCCACGAGACGGTTTTTTTCTGGTCGTCGTAGGTAGGCTTGGGTACGGCGCCGAAGTTGATGTAGCCGAGGGTGCCGTAGGCTTTTTTGAGGTTTTCGAGGCCCTTGCCCATGGCGGTGGCGCTGAACCAGTCGCCGTCTTTCATGGCGAAGGTGCTGCGCAAGGCTCTGACGTTGGTGACGGCCTTGTTGCCGGTGAAGGTGATGCTGCCGAGGCGGTAGCGTCCGCTCTCCTCGATGGTCATGAGGATATCGATGCGCTTGCCCTTGTTGGGGCGGAAGGTAAACCAGTTGAGCCCGCCCTGATCGCGAATCTGGGTCTGGGGCTGCTCGACGGCGGCATTGGCGTAGCCCCTGTCGCGATAGGCCTGACGCACGCGCTCGGTGTCTTCCTCGAGTTTAGTGGCGTCGAAGGTCTGGGGGAAGATGTCCTCAAGGATGATCGAATAGGGAATGCCGATGGGCTTGAGGTTCTTCATGGAGCGGCGCAGCACCAGGGCGTTGACGTGCTCGTTGCCGGCAAACTTGATCTGTCCGACCTTAACGACCGGACCTTCCTTGATATTGAAGTTGACCTGAACCGAGGCGGGCGGAATGGTCTTGACTTCGGTCTTGATGGTGGAGAACTGGTGGCCGTGCTCAGCGAGCAACTGCTTGATGACCGTCTCGGCGCGCTTGATCTTGGCGGGGTCGTATTGGCTCTCGACGGTGAGGCCAACCTTCTCCTTCTTGAAGCGGTCGAGAACGTCGGAAACCGAGACTGTACTCAGCCCCTTGTAGTTGATCTCGCGGACATTCGGCTTCTCCTTGACGAAAATGTCGAGGATGATGCCCTTCTCGGTGTCCTCGCGCTCGATGCGGAGATCGTCGAAGTAGGCCGTATTCCAGAGGGAGTTGAAGTCCCTCTCGGTGGAGATGGGATCGTAGACGTCGCCGACGTGGGTGAAGAGGCGGGCAAGGATGGTCTCCTTGGGGATACGCCTGTTTCCGACTACGCGAATCTGCTGGATGATCTGCGGCTCCTGGGCCATGGCGGCACCGGCGGAAAGGGCCAGAGCCACGACGAGCAGGATGCGGGCAAGACAGACGACGGACCGCGCGGCAATGCGCGAGACATGGCGTTGGATCCGCGTCGAACGGGGGATGGAAGTGTGCTTGATCTTCACCGGGCTGAGGCCCTGCGGCGAGCACAAGTGCTGGTGCGGTCCATATATCGGCTTCACGGGAAAAATATGCACACCCTCATTGCTGAAAAATCTGGTCCTGCCTCTAGGAAAGAATGATTTTAACACCCCAGCGACGAAAACCTGTCGCCGGGGCACCCCGTCAAGACACCCCAGCGACGAAGACCTGTCGCCGGGGACCCCGTCAAGTTGGACCGCGGTGGCTCCGCCCAAACTGGGGGGAGGCCGGCCGGCCGGAAATCATGTCTTTCCCGGAAAATCCCTGCCGCGTTGGGCCTTCGCGAACACGGGCCGGGCATTCTCCGCCCAACGACAGAAACAAGTCGGCGGGAATCCAAGCAAACTGCTACCCATCACACAGTCTACCGGAACGAACCGGGTTGGGGCCCTGAAGCATCCACTGATCGTGTGACAGCATCCTTTTTAGACGTAGGCAAAGCGCGCAGGGCACCGTTCGGAACCGAGGAATCTGCTGGCGAGGATTGAGATTGCAGACGGTTTATGAATTTTCGGCAGCTCTACTGGCGCCGCAGGTGGGCGGGCAGCCGCTGAGCCTGGGCCACTTTCGGGGGCGGGTGCTGCTGATCGTCAATACGGCCAGCTTTTGCGGGTTTACGCCGCAATACGCAGGACTTGAGGCGCTTTATGGGGACTATAAGGACCGCGGGTTTGAAGTTCTGGGGTTTCCGTGCAACCAGTTTGGAGGGCAGGAACCGGGTTCGGAAGCGGGAATTGGCGCATTTTGCAGCAAGAATTATGGGGTGACTTTTCCCATGTTTGCCAAGATCGAGGTAAACGGGCCGAACGCGCACCCGCTGTATCAATTTCTGAAAAGAGAGAAGCCGGGCGTTCTGGGGTTTGCTGGTTCGGGAGCGATCCGGTGGAACTTTACGAAATTTCTGATCGACCGGGAGGGGAAGGTGGCGGCCCGCTACGGGCCGGCCAAGAAGCCCCTGGCACTGGCGCCGGCTATCGAACGGCTGCTGGGTGGGGGATAATGCGTTGCAAAGCGGTTGCGCACCACCGCAGGCATCGTCGAGAACGGGAAGCGGGGTTCTTGGAAGGTGCATCTTTCCGGACCTAGGAAACGTCCTAGAACTGTGTGGCCCGGGCTTTTTCCGGTGCCTGCACTCATAGTACCCATCTTCGACTAGGATAGTAGTTTCAACTGTAAGTTGGATCGGGTTCTGGCGGCGATGCCGTCCGGCCCCGGGAATCCTCTGAGCCGGTCAAAACCGGGCCAGGCGCCGTCGGCCGTTTTTCTGTTCACCTGGGCCGACGGCAATCCGGACATGGATTGACCCAGCACGACTAACCCGGCTCGGGAGCGAGTAACAGCCTTATGTGGATTGTCCGGCTTGCGCTGCGGCGGCCTTATACCTTCGTCGTCTTTGCGCTTTTGATACTGATCCTTGGCGTGTTCAGCATCCTCCGGATGCCGACGGATATTTTTCCAAACATCAATATTCCTGTGGTGACGGTGGTCTGGTCGTATACCGGTCTGTCGGCGGAACAGATGGCTTCGCGGATCGCGTCTCCGAGCGAGCGCGGCATGACGACGTCAGTGAACGATATCGAGCACATCGAGTCGCAATCGCTGAACGGCCTGACGATCATCAAAATTTTCTTCCAGCCGAACGTGGACATTGGCTCAGCGGTTGCCGAGGTAACGGCAATCAACCAGGTGCAATTGCGCTCTCTGCCCCCGGGCTCGACCCCGCCCTTTGTGATTCAGTACAACGCGTCCAGCGTGCCGGTACTGCAGTTGGGATTGTCGGGAAAGGGTCTGAACGAGCAGCAGTTGTTCGATCTTGGGCAGAACAGCATTCGCATTCCGCTGGCCGAAGTTGAGGGCGCGCAGTCGCCGTATCCCTACGGGGGCAAGATGCGGCAGATCATGGTGGATCTGGATCTTCAGGCGCTCGAGGCCAAGGGACTTTCGCCTGTGGATGTAGTGAACGCGGTGAGTGCGCAAAACCTGGTTGCGCCTTCCGGCACGATGAAGGTGGATCGCTACGAGTACCAGGTGGAGACCAACTCCGCCCCTGACGTAGTGGACGAGTTGAACAACATGCCGGTCAAAGCAGTGAACGGCTCGGTGATCTATATCCGCGACGTGGCTCACGTGCGCGACGGCAGTCCGCCGCAGACCAACATTGTGCGCGTGGATGGGCAGAGAGCCGCGATGATGAGCATCATGAAGACGGGCTCTTCGTCGACGCTGGACATTATCAAGGGCGTGCACGAGAAAGTGGCGTCGCTCCGCGGGCAACTTCCGCCGCAACTGCAGATCAAGGCGTTGTCGGACCAATCGATCTTTGTACGGAGCGCCGTGAACGGGGTGGTGCGCGAGGCGATCATTGCGGCTTGCCTGACGGCCATCATGATTCTGGTGTTCCTGGGGAGTTGGCGGTCGACGATCATCATTGCGGTGTCGATTCCACTGTCGATTTTGAGTTCGCTGATCGTTCTGTACGCGCTGCACGAGACGATCAACATCATGACCCTGGGCGGCATGGCGCTGGCGGTGGGCATCCTGGTGGACGACGCGACAGTTGCGATTGAGAACATCAATCGCAACATCGAGACGGGCAAGGAGCTGGAGCAGTCGATTCTGGACGGCTCGGCACAGATCGCAGTTCCGGCGTTTGTCTCGACGCTGTCAATCTGCATTGTGTTTGTGCCCATGTTCTTTTTGAGCGGGGTTGCGCGCTACCTGTTTGTGCCGATGGCGGAGGCTGTGGTGTTTGCGATGCTTGCCAGCTATTTGCTTTCGCGAACGCTGGTGCCGACGATGGCCAAATACCTGTTGCTTGAGCGCGACGACGCGGCGGATGCACGCAAGCGAGCCAGCCGCAATCCGTTCACGCGGTTTCAGTCGGCGTTTGAGTCGGGTTTTGAGCGGTTTCGTCACGGGTACCTGCGGGTGCTGACACTTTGCGTAGACCACGCCGGAGTTTTTCTGACCGCCTTTATTGTCTTTGCGATTGCGTCGGTGGGTGTGCTGGTCCCGTGGCTGGGGCAGGACTTTTTTCCATCGGTGGATTCAGGCCAGTTCAAGATTCACGTGCGCGCGCATACGGGCACGCGGATCGAGGAGACGGCGCTGCTGTGCGATCACGTGGACTCGACCATCCGCCAATTTGTTCCGGCCAATGAGATTGTGACGATTGTCGATAACATTGGGCTTCCCTACTCGGCGTTGAACCTTTCGTACTCGACATCGGCGCCGATCGGCTCGGCAGATGCGGATATTCAGGTTCAGTTGACCGAGGATCACCATCCTACGGCGGCCTACGTGGAGAAGCTGCGGACCGAGTTAGCGCGGCAGTATCCCGGTGTCTTGTTTTATATGCTGCCGGTGGACATCGTGACGCAGATTTTGAACTTCGGGTTATCGGCTCCGATCGACATACAGATTGTGGGCCCCAGTTTGTATGGCAACCGCGCACTGGCAGAGCGGATGCTCGACGAGGTGCGGAACACGCCGGGAGCAGCCGATGCGCGCATTCAGCAGCCGTTCAACGCACCCATGTTGACGGTGAACGTGGACAGGACGCGGGCGCAGCAGATGGGGATTACGCAGAAGGACGTGGCGACGAGCTTGCTTGTTTCGTTGAGCGGCAGCTTTCAGACCAGCCCCAGCTTCTATCTTGATCCTAGGAACGGAGTCACTTATAACGTGGCCACAGTGACCCCGCAGTACAAACTCGACTCGGTAGGCGCGCTGGAAAGCGTGCCTGTTCCGAGCGCTACAGCCGGACCGCAAAGCATGAACGCGCCTCCAGGAGGAAGCAGTGGGGGGGAGCCGTCGACGGCAGTGCCGGGCGTGCCGCAGCCACAGAACGTGCTTGGCAATGTGGCGAGTATCACACCGGGAACCGAACTGGGCACGGTGAGCCACTACGATGCGATGCCAGTGCTGGACATTTATGCCAATGTGGACGGAACCGATCTGGGCACCGTAACGCGCGGGGTGCAGAAGATCATGGCCAGGCACGAGAAGGATCTGCCGCGCGGTTCGCACTTCATGCTACGGGGCCAGAGCGACACAATGCGGAAGTCGTACATAGGGCTGCTGGCGGGGCTGGTGTTTTCGATCCTGCTGGTGTACCTGCTGATCGTAGTCAACTTCCAGTCGTGGCTCGATCCGTTTCTGATTATTTCGGCGCTGCCGGCGGCGCTGGCCGGGATTGCCTGGTTCCTGTTCCTGACGCACACGCGGCTGAGCGTGCCGGCGCTGACCGGAGCCATTATGTGCATGGGCGTGGCGACGGCGAACTCGATTCTGGTGGTAAGTTTTGCGCGCGAGCAGATGGATATCCTTGTGGGCGACGCACGGCGTGCGGCGCTGAACGCGGGGTTTGTACGTCTGCGCCCGGTGCTGATGACGGCGCTGGCAATGATTATCGGCATGGTGCCGATGGCGCTTGGGATGGGCGACGGTGGCGAGCAGAACGCGCCGCTGGGCCGAGCCGTGATCGGCGGTCTGCTGCTGGCCACGGTGGCTACGCTGCTGTTTGTGCCGGCATTCTTCTCTCTGATTCACGGGCGCATTGAGCGCCGACGCAAGACGGTTCACGGGGCGGCACGCGCCACAACGTTCGACGAATTTGACGAGCATCTGGAGTAGTTTCTTATGAATGATGGACCAGGACCAAGCCCACAACAGGCCGGCCACGACAGCACTTCCACAACCGACGAGAGGCCGATTTCGCCGCGGAAGGCGTTGGTGGGCGCAGGCCTGCTGATTGTTGTGGCCGCAGTGCTGGCGGGCGTTGGGATGTTGAGCCGCAAGTCGGCCGAGGCGGTGCTGGCGGACCGTACGCAGGAGCTTGCTGCGCCGACGGTGCTGGCCGAGCCAGCAAAACCGGGCGCGACGCTGAACAGCTTTATGCTGCCGGGCAATGTGACGGCCTATACCGATGCGCCGATCTACGCGCGGACCTCAGGATATTTGAAGCGGTGGTACTTCGATATCGGAGCACACGTGAAAAAAGGCGCGCTGCTGGCAGAGATTTCAACTCCGGAGCTAGACCAGCAACTGGCGCAGGCCGAGAGCGAACTGGCGACCGCGCAAGCGACGGCCAACAATGCGCGCATCCAGGCCGAGCGCTACACGGGACTGGTGAAGTCCAATGCCGTTTCGCAACAGGATACGGATGCGTATGTGAACCAGGCCGCGGCCACGGCATCGGCTGTGCGCTCGGCGCAGGCCAACGTGCAGCGGCTGCGCGAGATGCAGTCGTTCGAAAAGGTGTATGCGCCGTTTGACGGCGTGGTTACGGCGCGCACGGTGGACACGGGACAGTTGATCGACACCGGAGCCGGCAAGGAGCTTTTCCGGCTGCAGGCGATTCAGACACTGCGCGTGTACACGAATGTTCCGCAGGCTTACTCGCAGAGCGTGAAGCGCGGGATGAAGATCGACCTGAGCTTTGCCGAACGGGCGGGGAAGGTCTACCAGGGGACGCTGGTGACAACGGCTGACGCAATCGATCCGACGAGCCGCACGCTGCTGGTTGAGATAGACGTGGACAACCGCAATGGCGAATTAATGCCGGGATCGCTGGCGCAGGTTCACCTGAAGACGCCAGTCGCGGCGCAATCCTATGTGGTGCCTGCGGCGGCAATCATCTTCCGCAAGGAAGGGATGCGCGTGGGCGTGGTTGTGAATGACGGCAGCGGCACCAAGGCGCACCTGGTTCCGGTGGTGATTGGGCAGGACGACGGCGGGAGCGTGCAGATCGCGAGCGGGCTAACTGCCACGGACAAGGTGATCCAGGACCCGCCAGACTCGCTGATCGAAGGCGAGAGGGTTACTGTGGTGAATCCCGGCCAAGCCTCTAACGCGGGAGGCAAGTAGAGATGGGGGCGACTGGGCAGGATTTCGCAATGCGGGTTGCGGGGCGGGCCGTGCCGTTTGCGGTCTTGCTGGCTGCGTCGCTGCTGTTGGCCGGGTGCAAGCCCGTGAGCCCGGATTACAGCCGGCCGGGGTATCAGGCACCGGCAGTGTACAAAGAGGCGGGGGCGGCTTCGGTTGTTGTTCCGCCACCGAATCCTGCAGGAGGCGGATGGCAGGCGGCGAACCCTTCGGATGGAATGCTGCGCGGGAAATGGTGGGAGATCTATCAGGACCCGCAACTGAACAGCCTGGAAGAGCGAATCGTCACGAACAACCAGAGTTTGCGCCAGGCTGTGGAGACTTATCTGGCCGCACGCGACCAGGTGAGCGCGGCGCGCAGCAATCTTTTTCCGAGGCTCTCCGGGAGCGTGGGGGCGAGCCGCAACAGGGTTTCAGCGAACAGGCCTTCGGCCAGCGCAACCACCGACTATAACGACCTGACGATTGGCGGACAAGCGAGTTGGGAACCGGACTTTTGGGGACGCATCCGCCGCACCGTGGAAGCAGCCCGCGCAGGCGCGCAGGCCAGCGCGGCGGACGTGGCCGCTGTGGACCTTAGCCTGCATGCGGAGATGGCGGCAGACTACTTTCAATTGCGGGGCCTGGATGCGCAGACGAAGCTGCTGACGGCAACCGTGGGCGACCTGGAGCACCAACTCGACCTGACGCAGAGACGGCTTGCCGGCGGAGTGGCTACAGCGGTTGATGTGGCGCAGGCGCGGACTGAACTTGAGACCGTTCGCGCGCAACTGGTGGACATCGGCGTGGCGCGGGCGCAGTTTGAACACGCGATTGGCACGATTGCGAACTACGATCTCGCGAGCTTCAGCCTTCCGGCTTCGCCGCTTGACCTTGCGCTGCCGAAGGTTCCGGTGGGCGTGCCTTCGCAACTGCTGGAGCGGCGGCCGGACATTGCTGCCGCTGAGCGGCTAACCGCGGCGGCCAATGCGCAGATCGGGATCGCGGTGAGCGCGTTCTATCCGACGATCGACCTGGTTGGGACGGGTGGCTTTGAGAGCACGAATCCGGGGAACTGGATTCAGGGGCCGAGTTCGCTGTGGTCGCTGGGAGCGCAGGCGGCGCAACTGCTGTTCGACGCCGGGCAGCGCCGCGCACTGACCGACGAGGCGCGGCACAACTACGAGGCGCAGGCGGCGGGATACAGAAACACTGTTTTTCTGGCCTTCAACGATGTGGAGGATCAACTGTCGGGGTTGAGGATTCTGGAGCAGGAGTCGGTTGCCGAACAGCGCGCGGTGGCCTCGGCACAGAATTCATTCGATCTGTCGAATCAGCGGTACAAGGGCGGCGTGACCAGCTACCTTGAGGTGCTGACAGCGGAGACAACGCTGCTCAACAACCAGAGGACGGCGCTCGATCTCAAGACGCGGCAGTTTGTGGCGAGCGTGGGGCTGGTGCGGGCGCTGGGCGGCGGATGGGATACCTCGCAGTTGCCTAAATAGCTGAGTGCTGCGACTTACTTATTGAAGCGCGGTTCAGCGTTTGGATTTTCGCGGCGGGGCGGGCAGCTTCCATTTTCTCTTGAGTTTCTGGTATTGCGCGCGGGGCAACTGCAGAAGCAGAGGCTGCTTTGCCGGGTCGAGCCAGGCGAGGAGGGCTTCGACGTTTTCCTGCGCCATGGCGGTGCATCCGACAGTTCCCTCCCCTGTTCCAAGCCAAATGTGCAGGAAGATGCAAGAGCCGGCACCGGGGGTGACGGGGTCGGTGTTGTGGTCGATGACGAGACCCCAGCGGTACTGGCCGTTTGAGTACAACATATGCTCGGAGCTGTTCCAGTCGGGCGTGACGGTTGTGCGATCGACTACCCGGTTGTAGAACTTCGAGATGGGATCGTCGACGCATTCGATGGTGGGCGTGAGGGCGATGTAGGGCATCTTCCAGTTTGGCGGGTTCGCTGCGGCGTAACCGAAGGCGGTGCTGAGGCGAAAGAGGCCGGCGGGGGCTCGTGTGTCGCCTTCTCGCTTGACGGGATCGAGCGGGCTGGACTCGCTTGGCGCGGCCAGGCCGGCGCCCCAGGCTAGACCGTTCTTTGCAACGACCACCGCAATGGGAGCGCCGACTCTTTTCCATTTTTTGCGGGCATTCGCGCGCTCGTAACGCTGGAGCGTGCCGGGGACGGCGTTCCAATCGGCAGTGGTGACGACGAGCATTTGCGTTGATGTTTGCAGCGCTGGCGGTTGTTCGGCGCGTACCGGCACGAGATAAGCCAGAGAGAAGATGGCCGCGAAGATGGAAGACCGGTGAAGCTGCATGGGGGCAAGGCTCCGAGTTCGGGGTGGAGTTCTCACAGGTTAACAGCGTTGACAGTCCCATTCCCAAGTTTGGCAGTATACAGGGGCCTGAAGTGGCTGCGGAAAAAGACCGGTTTCCAAGGGAAAATCGTGAAAAGCATACCTCAGGGCCTGAAGGCCTCATTGATTTGATGCCAGTTACACCGGGGATAAATCCCCGGCCTACCGCCCGGAGGAGTTTTCCCGCAGCCTGTAAAGGCGCCTTCACCCTCCGGACAAAGACAAAAGAGTTGATGCTATCCCAGTTCTCAGAATCGAGACCTGGGGGCCCGAAAACTTCTGCGAAGTTGGCTTCTATTGGTCGCCGGTGTTTGTGCTTTCTGCTTTGACTACGTCTTGGCGGGGATGGGAGAAGGCGGCGGGCGGGACATCGGTTAGAGGCAATGCCGGGCCTTCCCACAAGAGGCGCGGAAAGCCCCGACTGGCGGAGTGGAGGGCTTCGAGATGAAGCGCATGCTTGCCGGCGCGCAGGCCGAGCGAGCCGCGATCGTAGCGGAGGGCGTTACCGGGAGAGCCGCAGACTTGAGCGAAGGGCGGCCCGGTTTTGGCAACTTCAATGCCGTCGATGACCAGGCGCGCGCCGTCGCGGTCGATGAGGTGGAAGGTGTAGCCGCCGTCGGCGGGGATGTCGATGAAGCCGTCCCATGCGGCGGCGTAGCGCGTGAAGCCGTGCGGGTCAGCGTAGAGCGTGGACGATTCGCCGTCGAAGAGTACGCGCGCGTTTGCGAGATCGGGCAGGTCGGTCCAGGTGCCAGGATAGATCTTCCATGTGAGGCCGAGGAGAGCGGGGGCGGCGGTGAGCGCGGCGGCGTGCCATTCGGCGATGGCGACGATGGATTGCGCGGCCCAGTCTTGCTGGCCCGCCTTGTCTTCCACGTGAAGCAGGACCCGAAAGCGGCCGGCGCCGTCGCTGCCATCGAGTTGGGTGCCGTCGGCGTCAGGGAAGCTGTGGGTCACGCGACGGCCGTGTGCTTGGGTTCCGTCGCCGAAGAGCCATGTGTATTTCGCTCTTGGCGATGGCTTTGCAGTAAAGCGGATTGGCTTTCCCGGCACGACGATCGGGGTATCGACGCTGAATGTAGCGACGGGTCCGTGCGGCTCAACGAAGCGCGCGGGCTGCGCGCCGCCGGATACGGTGAGCGGCAAGTTGGCGGCGCTGGTGGCGCGGGCCTGTCCGTATTTCACATTGTCGAAGGTGACGCCGGAGACGTTGCCCGTGATGGTGGAGGCAGCGAGCGGAGGCTGATCGAGGGCCCAGATGTTGCGGAATGTGAAGCCTTTCAGGGCGGGGTTTTCCTGCTCCATTTGCACGAGCGAATACCAGTTGTCGAGGAAGATGTTCTCGAATGTGTAATCGGAGTGGTTGCCACCAGCGTCTTTTGCACCCCACATGCCGAGGAGGCCGAAGGTCTGGCCGCAGGCGCCGATGCCGCCGTGGAGGACGTCACTGTCGCGGAGGGTGAAGTTGCGGGAGTTGAAGGTTTTTTGCGGCCAGGCGGAGCGGACGATGTTGGAGATGCTGGTGGAAAGAACGCTGTGCTCAATGAGGATGTTCTGGACATCGTGGCCGGGGCGGACGAGATCCGCATCGGTGTAGCCGTCCCAGTTGCCCTGCATGGCGAAGACATCGTCGGAGGTGCGGAGAAAAGCGTTGCGGACTACGGCGTCGCCGCCGCCGAGCCAGTCTATTCCGTCCTGGTTGGCGTTGCTGGGGTTGCCGCCGATGACGCGGAGATCGTCGTAAAGGAAGCCGGTGGAATCCTTCATCTGGATGGACCAGCTTCTGGAGCGGACGATGCAGGTGAGGCCGTCAATCTCGACGTTGCGGGCGTTGAGGGCTCCAATGCAGTGCCAGTCGGGCCTTTGCATCCAGCCTTCGTCGGCATTGGGGTCCTGGGGGCCATCGTAGACGATGGTGCCGCGGCCGAGGACTTTGACGTTCTGTACGTTGAAGAGATTGAGGCTGCCGAAGATGAATGCGCCGGGGGCGAGGTAGATGGTGTCGCCGCTCTTGGGGTTGAGGCTCTCGCGATAGACTCCGGGCTGATAGGCGTGGATCTTGGGGTCGCGGGGCAGGGGCGGAGGCGGCGCGGCGGCAAAGAGAAACAGCATGGCGGCGTGGTTGAGGAAGTCGCCGGGGCGAGAGATGGAGAGCTTGGCGGGGCCGGCGAGTTTGAAGCGGATGGTGGGGCCTTGCCTGACGGGGCGGAGGCCGAGGCGCCAGGGCTGGATATCGACGCCCTTGTCCCAGAAGGTTTTTTCGGCGGCGGTGATTTCGACGGTCACGGGGCTGGTAGTGTCGAAGCTGGCAAAATCGTAGCTGGCGGCGGCGTGGGCTACGGGGACAGGATGGCCGTCAACTTTGACGGTGAAGGCGGTTGAACGCATCTGCTCGGGCACGGGGGCGGCTTGGACGCGCGGGGCCGCGTGGACGGCGGTGGGAAGAAGAAGGACAGCCACAAGCAGCGTGCGAAAATCCGGCAAGGAGAACAACCCCGGCAAAAAGATGGAGACGGAACCAATGTAGCACCGGGGGCTGGAACGCTTGAGAGGCTGCGGAAAAGGCCCAGATTTGATCTCGATACGGAGAGAAATCTTGGAGGAGCTAAACTGGCTGCGGAAAAACTCGGGATTTCGGGTTGAATTGACGAAAAACATCCCTCCGGGGCTGAAGCCCCCATTGATTCTGTTTGCCTTATGCGGGGGTTGAAACCCCCGCCTCTCTCCGTTTTGAGTTTTTCCGCAGCCTGTGGAGGGTGTGGCCCTCGCCGAAATTCAAGTTCCAGGACAGATTTTTAGATTCCCTCGCCCATGGAGACATAGACGCGCAGTCGTTCGAGCTCGACGCGGTAGGCTTCGCGTTCGGCCTCCTCGGCAGCGAAGGGATCGGGGGGGCGCGATTCGCCACCGAGGCGCTCTTCCAATTCTTCGACACGCGCGGCGAGGGCGATCAGGGCGTCGGAGAGCGGGTCTTTGACGTCGTGGGGGTCGGTGATGAGCACACGCTGGCCGTTGCGGTAGATGATGTGCGCGGGGACGCCGACGACGGTGGAGTTGGGGGGCACGTCGGAGAGGACCACGGAGCCAGCGCCGATGCGGGAGTTTTCGCCGACGGTGATGTTGCCGAGGACGTTGGCATTGTTGCCGATGAAGACGCCATCGCAGACGGTGGGGTGGCGCTTGCCATGGCCTTTGCCGGTGCCGCCGAGGGTAACGCCCTGGTACATGGTGACGTCGCTGCCGACGATGGCGGTTTCGCCGATGACTACGCCGGTGGCATGGTCGATGAAGAGGCGGCGGCCGAGCAGTGCGCCGGGGTGGATGTCAACGCCGGTGAAGAAGCGGGCAACCTGGGAGAGGATTCGCGCGGGCAGCGGCAGCTTGGCTCTCCAGAGCACGTGCGCAATGGTGTGAATCCATACGGCCCAGAGACCGGGATAGCAGAGCAACACCTCCAGCCGGGAACGGGCTGCGGGGTCGCGCTCCAGGATGGAGTTGATGTCTTCGCGGATGCGAGGAAAGAGGGCCATGGCTTTCTTAAGAGATGCTTGAGGCCGGCGGAACGGAGCGCGCTCCGCCGGTCTGCGGCACTGCTTACAAGGTTACCGCCTCAGTGGGGAGAGCCAGGGCCTGCTGGCGCAGCGGCTCGAACAGCACGCTGGAGAGATAGCGCTCGCCAAAGCTGGGCAGGATGGCAACGATGAGCTTGCCTGCGTTCTCGGGACGTGCGGCTACCTTGAGCGCAGCTACTACCGCGGCTCCCGAGCTGATGCCGACAAACAGACCTTCTTCAAGGGGCAGCCGGCGGGCCATGGCGAGAGACTCGTCGTTGGTGACCTGGACGACTTCGTCGATGAGCTTGGTGTTGAGGATGCTGGGCACAAAGCCTGCGCCGATGCCTTGAATCTTGTGGGGTCCGGGCTTGCCGCCGGAGAGGACTGCGCTGTCAGTGGGCTCGACGGCGATGGCCTTGAATCCCGGCTTGCGCTCCTTGATGTAGGTAGCGATGCCGGTGAGGGTGCCGCCGGTGCCTACTCCGGAAATGAGGAAGTCCACTTTGCCGTCGGTGTCATCCCAGATTTCTGGGCCGGTGGTTGCGTAGTGAATGGCAGGGTTGGCGGGATTGTCGAACTGCTGGAGGACGTAGCCGTTGGGCGTTTTGGCCATGATCTCGTTGGCCTTGGCGATGGCGCCCTTCATGCCGCTGGGGCCGGGGGTGAGGACGATCTGGGCGCCGAAAGCAAGCAGGGTTACGCGGCGCTCGAGGCTCATGGTCTCAGGCATGGTGAGGATGATTTTGTAGCCCTTGACGGCGGCCACAAAGGCGAGCGCGATGCCGGTATTGCCGCTGGTGGGCTCGATGAGGACGGTTTTGCCGGGCGCGATCTTGCCGGCCTTTTCGGCGGCGTCGATCATGGCGAAGCCAATGCGGTCTTTGACGCTGGAAACGGGGTTCTGGCTTTCGAGCTTGACAACGACAGTTGCGGGCAGACCGGCTGCGATGCGGTTGAGCCGCACCAGGGGTGTGTGACCAATGATTTCAGTTACATTCGCGGCAATACGCGCCATGTTGATCTCCTTTTTCCGGGGCATTTTGCCCAGGCTTTCGTTTTGGATAGATTTTTGGGGACGGTGGAGCTTTCAGTTGGGAAATTGCGCGGGCGAATTAGGCGCGTAACTGCATCGGAGCTCTCACCAGGACGGCGTTAGCGACATCGATGCATACAGATAAGGTAGACCCCGCGGGTGGGATTGGCAAGCGGGAAGTGCAATCAATTCATCGGCCGCGCAGCCTTGGGGTCTCTTCGCAGGTAAATTTCAGCCGGTGTTTCTGAGGCCGGCGGAGATGCCGCTGATGGTGGCGGCGATGGCGCGGTTGACTTCGGGGGTGTCTTCGCCGGCGCGCTTGCGGCGGAGCATGTCGACCTGGATGAGGTGCATGGGATCGACGTAGGGGTTGCGCAGCTTGATGGAGTGAGCGAGGACCTGGTTCGACTCGAGTAGCTCCTTCTGTCGCGTTACCGCCAAGAGCACGCGCACGGTGCGATGGAACTCGGCGTCGAACATGTCTAAGATACGCTCGCGAAGTTTCGTGTCCTCGACCAGCTCGGAATAGAGGCGGGCGGTGGCGAGGTCGACTTTGCCAAGGGCCAGCTCGACGTTTCGGAGCAGGTCGATGAAGAGCGGAAACTCGCGGGCCATGGTTTGGAGAAGGGCGAGGCGATCTGTCGAGCTGGGGCGGGCTAGATACTCCTCGATGGCAAAGCCTACGCCGAACCAGGCAGGCACGAGTAGACGGGATTGCGTCCAGCCGAAAACCCAGGGGATGGCGCGCAGGTCGGTGAGGCGGGGCGAGGCGTTGCGGCGCGAGGGGCGCGAGCCGATTTTGGCGTTTTCGAGTTCGCCGACGGGCGTGGATTGCTCGAAGTAGGTGAGGACACCGGGATCTTCGAGGATGTGCTCTTTGTAGAAACCGAAGGAGAGGTCGGACAACTCGTCGAGGGCGGATTCCCACTCTGGCTTGAGAACGCCGGTGAAGTGGCCCTGAGGGTCGCGGGCGTTGGGGCGGGCGAGGGCGTCGAGGGAGGCGGCGATCATCAGTTCGAGATTGCGCTCGGCGAGGACTTCGTCGGCGTATTTGAAGTTGAGGACTTCGCCCTGTTCTGTGATGCGCAATTGGCCGTCGAAGGAGTCCATGGGCTGGGCGAAGATGGCGCGATGGGTGGGTCCGCCGCCACGGCCGACCGTGCCGCCACGGCCGTGGAAAAGACGGAGTTTGATGCCGGCTTCGCGCGCTACTACGTGGAGGTCGCGATGGGCGCGGAAGATTTCCCATGTGGAGGTCAACATGCCGCCGTCTTTGTTTGAGTCCGAGTAGCCGAGCATGACTTCCTGCCAGTTGCCCCAGGAGGCCACCAGCTTGCGGTAGTCGGGGCGGCTCCAGAGCTCGCGGCAAACGGAGGGAGCGTTGCGGAGGTCGTCGATGGATTCGAAAAGCGGGACGGGCATGAGGCCGGGATCGCGTTCGGAGCCCTCGACCTTGACTCCGCCCAAGCGGGCGAGGCGGACTACGGCAAGAACGTCGTCGACTGTGGCGGCGCCGCTGATTACGAATTGGCGAATGGCTTCAGGCGAGCAGCCGTTTTTTACTTCGGCGACGACGCGGAAGGTTTCGAGAACGCTCGATGTTTCCGCGGATAGGCCGCTGGGGAGCGAGGGGGCCATGGTGTCGCTGATGGCCTCTTGCAGGGCGGTTTGGAGGACGCGCGCGTGCTGGCGGATGTCGAGCGTGTGCAGATGGAGGCCGAAGGTGCGCACCTGGAGAATGAGCGGGTCGATGAGCGTACGTGCGATGCGGATTCCGCCGTTTGCGGCGAGCGACTCACGCAGGACTTCGAGGTCGCCGAGGAAGTTTTCGACCGAGCAGTAGACAGGCAGGACCTGGGCGAGCTGGGCCTGTCCGCGCGAGAGAGTGTAGGGCATGACGGGCATGGCTGCGCCGACGGGGCCCGGTTCCTCTAGCGTGCGCTGGATGCGCGCTTTGACGCAGATGACGAAGCGGCGATAGTACTCGAATTCGTATTGTGCGCCGAAGACCTGCGCCTCGGGAGTGTGGACCTGCGCGATGTAGGCCTGGAGGCGCTGCATGAGGGCGTCGCTTACGGGGCGCTGCTGGGCGCTCGATGTGAGCAGGTCGATGATGTCGTCGAGTTGGTGCTGGTAGTAGAGGAGCAGGTGGCCGCGGGCGAGTTGAATGGCGTCGCGCGTGACCTCGGGGGTGACGAAGGGATTGCCGTCGCGGTCGCCACCGATCCAGGAGCCGAAGCGGAGCATCTGCGGGAGGGCGTAGGCTTCGATGTCGAGGCCGTAGGAGGAACGCAGAGCCTCGGCGATTTCGCGATAGAGGCCGGGGAGCGTCTCAAAGATGGAGACGTCGTAGTAGTCGAGGCCCATCTTGATTTCGTCGTAGACGGTGGGGCGGCGGGAGCGGACCTCGTCGGTCTGCCAGAGGCTGGTGATTTCGGCGAGGACGAGTTGTTCGAGGCGGGCCAGATCCTGCTCGGCGACGGGAATGCGGTCGAGGCGGGCGAGGAATTCGCCGATGCGGCGGCGCTTGAACATGACAGTGCGGCGCGCGACTTCAGTGGGGTGCGCGGTGAAGACGGGGACGATGAGGATGCGCTTGAGCCAGTCGAGGGCTTCAGATGCGGTGATGCCGACGCGGCGCATCTCCGCGAGCGTGCCGGCGAGAGAGCCGCGCTGACGGCCTGCCCCTCCGCTGAGGCGCAGGGCGATGCGGCGGCGCTTGCGGTGGTTGGTCTCGGCCAGGTTGATGAGCTCAAAGTAGAAGGCGAAGGCGCGGGTCAGCAGGATGGAACGCTCGGGCGGGAGCTTGTGAACGCGCGCCAAGGCTTCTGCCGCGTTGCGGGCGGCTTCTTCGCTGTGGCCGCTGGCTTCCGCATCGCGGCGGCGGATGGTGCCCTGACGCAGGGCTTCGACTTCGGCGAAGAGTTCGTCGCCGGCCTGCTCGCGCAGGACCTCGCCGAGCAACATGCCGAGGGAGCGGACATCGCGGCGCAGGGGTGCTTCCTTGAGGTCGCCGGATTGCGCTTCCAACTCTGCCAGCCGCTGGGGCCAGCTTTCGGGATTCCACAAAAGGGCCATCGTCTTTTGATTATGCACGATGCACATAAGGCTTTCGTGAGGATGGACGCTCTTTCGTGATGCAGGGCTATTGGCGCACAATGGCTGGATGAGAATTTCCGGCAGGGTATTCCCGGTTGTATTGGCCAGCATCTTTGCTGCCGCTCCGCTGGCTGTGAGCCAGGCGGGCGCTGTCCCCGCGGCAGCGCCCGCAGTAGCCCCGCGTCCACCGCGACCGCCCATGCCTACACGCGATCCGCACACGCCGGGATACGTGAAGGCTGCTGAGTTGCCGGACGGCACCCAGCCTGCGCCGAACAAGAACGGCAACTTCATCATCGGGCCGACGCACACGGCCGCACCGGAGACAGCCGATCCGAATCGCACGCTCGACAGGAGCATTGTTGAATTCACGATGAACTCGGAGGACAGCAAGTACTTTTCGGGCATCGCGCGCAATCCGGATTCGCAGCCAACGCCTGATGCGGAGAACCCGGCGCGTCTGCTGGGCATTGAAACACATCCAGCGCCGTACGTGCGAAAAGTGGCTGTCTACCTACCGAAAGGGGCGATGGCTGGGAAAGAGATGCCGTTCATTGTTGGCGCGGACGGGCCGGATCGCTTGCTGTTTGCCGCGCTGGATGGGCTGATCGCCGAGCACAAGTTGCCGCCGATTGTAGCGGTTTCAATTGCCAATGGCGGTAACGACGCGCAAGGTTCCGAGCGCGGCCTTGAGTACGACACGATGTCAGGGCGCTATGCCGAGTTTGTTGAGAACGAGGTGCTGCCGGCGGTGGAGAGTCACGCACATGTGAAGCTGACGCGCGATCCGAATGGAAGGGCAACGACGGGCAATAGTTCCGGCGGCTCGTGTGCGCTGGCGATGGCCTGGTACCACCCGGAGTGGTATCACCGCGTGCTCACTTACTCCGGCACGTATGTGAACCAGCAGTGGCCTTGGAATCCCGAGACGCCACACGGCGCATGGGGATTCCACGAACAACTGATTGCACATAGCCCGCGCAAGCCGCTCCGCATCTGGATGGAGGTGGGCGACCGCGACCTGCTGAACCCTAACGTGATGCGGGACGATATGCACGATTGGGTGCTGGCCAACGAGCGCATGGCGCAGGAGCTGGCGGCGAAGCGCTATCCCTACCAGTTTGTGTTTGCGCGCAACGCCGTCCACGTGGACCGCGCCACACGCCAGCAAACGCTGCCGGAAGCGCTGGAATGGTTGTGGCACGGCTACAAGGCGAAGTAGCGGTTCGAGCTTAAGCGCCCTCGAGTTGCATCATGAGGTCTTCCCATTCGGCGGTGAGGGTGGCTTGCTGCTCGCGTAACTCTTCGGCGAGGGTTGAGAGTCGCTGGGTTTCTTCGGCGGAGATGTAGACGGCTAGCTGTTCTTCGGTATGGGCGATCGAGGCTTCGATGCGGGGGACTTCTTCTTCGAGGAAGGCGCAGCGATCTTCCATCTGCTTCTGCTTGATGGGATTGAGGCGGCGGGAACGGTCGTTTGCTTCCTGTTGATTTTCAGGGTCTAAAGCCCCGTCATTTTTTGAGCCGTTTTTCGGCACCCGTTCGACCCCGCTCAGGGCAGGCTTAGAAGTCGTGCCCTGATATAAAGCACTTTTCGAATCCGAGGCATTTTTCGCGTCCGAAGTGCTTCTCGAATCTGAAGCACTTCCCGAAACACTACCGGTCGAGCTTCCGTTGTTGCTGGAGGCTTGGGCTTCTTTCCAGCGGAGGTAGTCTTCGTAGTTGCCTTCGTGGCTGGTGACGATGCCGCCTTCGACTTCGAGGACGCGGGTGGCGAGGCGGTCGATGAAGTAGCGGTCGTGGGAGACGAAGACCACCGTGCCGCTGAAGGCCGCGAGAGCTTCGAGCAATACATCCTTGGCGCGCATGTCGAGGTGGTTGGTGGGCTCGTCGAGGAGGAGGAAATTTGAGGGAGAGACGAGAATGCGCGCGAGGGCAAAGCGGTTGCGCTCGCCGCCGGAAAGCACGCCGAGGGGCTTGAAGACGTCGTCGCCACGGAAGAGAAAACAGCCGAGGAGCGAGCGGAGTTCGACTTCGGGGACTTTGAGCGCGGCGCGGCTGATGTCGTCCAACATGCGGGCGTCGCCGTCGAGGACTTTGTACTGATCTTGCGCGAAGTATTCGCTGATGACGTTGTGGCCGAGCTTTACGACGCCGGCGGTGGGGGCTTCATCGCCGGTGAGCAGCTTGATGAGCGTCGACTTGCCGGCACCGTTGACGCCGACGAGGGCAACGCGGTCGCCGCGCTCGATGCCGAAGCGGATGTTTTCCAGGACCTTCTTGGAGCCGTAGCTTTTTGAGAGACCTTCAGCCTCGACGACCATGCGGCCGGAGGGAGGGGGCTGGGGGAATTTGAAGTGGATGATCGGTTCTTCTTCGGGGATTTCGATGCGCTCAATTTTATCGAGTTCCTTGATGCGGGACTGCACTTGCCTGGCCTTCGTGGCCTGGGCGCGGAAACGATTGATGAAGGCTTCGAGGTGCTCGATCTGCTCGCGCTGGTTGCGGTAAGA
The DNA here is from genome assembly GCA_964419175.1 of uncultured Occallatibacter sp. Classification (GTDB taxonomy): domain Bacteria; phylum Acidobacteriota; class Terriglobia; order Terriglobales; family Acidobacteriaceae; genus Telmatobacter. The sequence goes on from CAYQOQ010000028.1 coordinate 30,719, forward strand.
TGCCTGTAGTTGCGCGCGGCGCTCGTCTTTTTGATTTAGATATTTGCTGTAGTTGCCTTGATAGATGGACAGGCGCTTGTTCCATATCTCGACAGTGCGGTCGATGGTGACGTCGAGGAAATAGCGGTCATGGGAGATGAGGATGTAACCGAAGGGATAGTTGTGGAGATAGTCCTCAAGCCAGTTGCGGGTTTCGAGATCGAGGTGGTTGGTGGGCTCGTCGAGCAGGAGCAGGTTGGGCTTGGCGAGGAGCAGCTTGGCGAGAGCGATGCGCATTTGCCAGCCGCCGCTGAACTCGTCGGTCAGGCGGCCCCAGTCTTCTTTGCCGAAACCGAGACCAGTGAGCACGCCGCCGACCTGGGCATCGAGGGCGTAACCATCGAGGGCGTGAAAGCGCTCCTGCAACATGGAGTAGCGCTCGGCGGCGGCTTCGTACTCGGGACCTTCATGATCGAGTTCGGAGAGCTGGCCGCCGAGGTGCTCGATTTCGTGCTCCATATCCCGCAGTTCGTCGAAGACGGTGAGGCATTCTTCAAAGACGGTTCGGCCGGTGAGCCGGAGGCCCTCCTGCGGCAGATAGCCGATGCTCATACCGCGGGTTTGCTGGACGGCGCCGTAGTCGAGCGACTCGATGCCGGCCAGGACCTTCATCAATGTAGATTTGCCGGTGCCGTTGGCGCCGACGAGGGCGGTTTTTTCTTTGCTGCGGATGAGCCAGTTGGCCTCAAGAAAGAGCACGCGCGGGCCGAACCGCTTACCGGCATTTTGAAGAGAGAGCATCAGGGTCTATTTTCGCAGAGAGGACGCCCAAAGCCATACAATGCTTATACGGCTTGTGCTGTCTGCCGCAGTCGGGGTTCGCTGTAGGCGGGCGATTACAGCATGTGATTGAAGGGCCTGTAGCTCAACGGTTAGAGCAGGGGACTCATAATCCCTTGGTTCGGGGTTCGAATCCCTGCAGGCCCACCAAAACATACGTTCACTAAAATCATTTAATACAAATATTTATAAGAAAACAGGGGACCTCTCTCATGAAGTGCCGTTTGTAATCTCGCGCCTTATTCAGGTCATTCGGCGCAATTTCAGTACGGTTCCAGATCGCAAGCGCTGTACCGTGGGAGTATCGTGGCGACCATTGTTAAGACCCCTTGGGGTACGTAGAAGGCGGTCATCCGCAAAACCGGGTGGCCAACCAACGCAAAGACCTTTCGCACAAAACGCGACGTCGAGACGCCTTGCGCCCTGACGGGGAATCATTGGAATTGGAAAAGGCTCGATACCACGTCTTCCGTCACTTCAAGGCGCCGCCGGCGCGAGGTAGCCCCGCAGCTAGATCTTATCCAGTTGCTAACGAACTTATCACCGGTGCGCAAAAGCGAACGGCCCAACTGGCTCCCCAACCAGTGGAAACGGCTTCAGGCGGCACACATGCATTCATCGCACCTGTACTTCACATAGCACTCACGAATTACAGAGGGCAGCGCTCCCGGGCGAGACGTTGCTTCGTATCGGCTGGCGGGCTGAAGCTATGATTCGGGAATGCATCCGCAATCGGGAGAACGAGCACCAGCGTTTTAACGAGAGGGGCCTCTGGAAATGACCTGCTACCAGTGGAGGGTAAACTCAACCGGGGCTGCATCAGCGACCACGTTCAATCGGCTTGAAGAGGCTCGCATCGTAAGCGCCCCGGCCCAGCCGGGGCGCTTACTCTAATATCCGAAAGTTTCCCTGATATGGTGCCGCAGCCTTCTTAATCCACTCGCGAACTTGGGAGCCGTGTTCCACACATTCTCAGGCGGAGCTTGCGAAAACAGCCTCGCCATGATTCCGTAGGTTGAGGTGCTGTCGTAGATCAAATAGTCGCACCGGGACAACAGATACATTTCTATAAGGGCCTCTACGCTTCGTTCCAGCGCGTCTGGACACTCCCGAGTCCTATGCAGCGGAGTTCCGGGTGGAGCAAACCACTTCGGCGTCACGATCAGATGAGGGTACCGGCGACGCAGGTCATCTTCCACTGCCTTGTTGTCCGTGGCAAGGAATACCGCCGCAGTAGGGTGGTTGCGCATTATACGGCTGGCGATACCGTCGTACTTGGCATAGGAATTCTTCCGGTCTGTATAGCGAATGTGCATCCCGATAGTCACCTGCCGGAATTCTCGATTCCGAAAATCTTCCGCTCTTGTCAAAACTATCGGAGCAAGCACCAGCCTTTGCGCGAGTTTCTGGAGAATCTCTTCGTCGGAAAGTTCGGCCCAAGCAGAATGGGCTCCTTTGAGGTGTGGTCGCAAACGCCACAACTCATCGTTCCATGCCCAGCGAACCGCCACTCGCTCCGAATAGTTCAGGTTCCCCAAGTCAATCGTGTATTTGGCTGCGATCCGAGGACAAGCGTCCGGTTCCTTCCTATCGGGCTCCTGCTCATCGATGAACTCGCTCGCGGACCTGCGCAAATTCCCTTGCCACGTCACTGGCGTCACTGAGTCAGAATCCCAGAACGGTTCCGGCACGGTCACGCGCGGAGCGTCGAAGAGTTCCGTGAATCCGTTCTTGCCGTTCAGACCATAGAAGATCTCATCGGTCCAGTCGATGTAGAGCTTTCGCCCCGTGATTTCGGCATAAAGGATACTGCTCAGGGTGCAAAGAAGGCGATTCCCCAAGCCGGCCTTCCCTTTCACAAGGAGATATCGGTCGGCACTTGGATGGCCGGGCGTCGGAGATGGATTGGCAATATGCTGTCGAGTCAAATCGTGAGGCCCCCAAAACATGGCGAATCATAAGTTAACGCCAATTCGAGTCAGCTTAGTTTGCTGGAGCACATCGCCAGGCGGCCTATCGCGTTCCGGGGAGCTACCTATCCGGCCGCTTTAACCGGACGCATAAGGGTGGCTGCTCCCCCGACACAATGCCACAATGGCCGATCTTGTCTTCAATAGTATCAAGCTGCAGGCGATTGGCTGCTGGCGATTATTTCCGGTATAAACCAGGCTTGTCAACAAAATGGATTCATGCGATTGGCCTGAGTGGGAGGCCCGCGGCGTTATGCCGCGGTTCCGAGGCGACATATAATCTTGCTGTGGCCGGCGGACGGGCCGAACTTCCCCGTAAAGCGAGAACAAACTTGACACGAGAGCTTTATACCGCGCGGCTTGCGCGCAAAGAATGCATCTCTGAAGTGGCGCAGTGCTACCACTTCGAATTTGTCATTGACGAGCTAGAGAACTTCGCGTACGCGCCGGGACAGTTTGTGTCGGCGGTGGCGGAGGACGAGCTGGGCAAGCAGCAGACGCGGGCCTACTCGATTGCGTCGGCGGCGAAGGGGAACCGCTTTGAGCTGTGCGTGAACCGGGTCGAAGAAGGGTTCTTCTCGAATCACCTGGCGGACCTGCCAGATTTGCCTGTGGGCAGCACGATCGAGATTCATGGGCCGCACGGGCACTTCGTTTTGCAGGAGCCGATCACGGACTCGATTCTGGTGGCGACCGGGACCGGAGTTGCGCCGATGCGGGGCTATACGCAATGGCTGTTTCCGGAGGACGGCGAGGACCGCAGCCAGGGCAAAGAGATCTGGCTGGTGTTTGGGACGCGGTATGAGACCGATCTCTACTACCACGCGGAGTTTGAGGCGCTGGCGAAGAGGAAACCGAATTTCCACTATCTGCCTACGCTGAGCCGGGCCGGAGAGAGCTGGGGCGGATTGCGCGGATACGTGCAGGATCATGTGGCGCGGATTGTGGAAGAGCGGGCCGCGCGGCTGGGCGAGCCGCTGCCGCAGCCAGCGGTGGATGCGACGATTTCCCCGAAGGATCTGCGGTTTGAGATTTACGCGTATATCTGCGGGCTGAACAATATGGTGGCCGCGATGCGGGAGCGGCTGACGGGCTACGGCTGGCACCGGAAACAGATTGTGTTTGAACGTTACGACTGAGGCCCGAGCGCGGAATGCGCGAACCTGGGCTTTAGGGGGCGAAAAGGGGCGTTGAGGGTCATTTTTTGGGCATAAATCCTGCAGAATCCGTTGCTGGGAAGAGGGCTTGCATTGCTTGCAAGTGTTTTTGTTTCTTTGGGTTATGGGTTGAATGCGGATATTTATTGATGACTAAATGGTAATGGGGTTCTTGGGGTGTAAGCGGTTTATTTTCTGTATATTATGGCGGCCGTCACAGTTTCACAGGAAAAAGGGGGGAGGGGTAAGAGCAGGAACCATGGACGTAGGGACTAGAAAAGCTGCCTGGTTGAGTTCATACTGTGCGATCCGGCCTGAAAACATTTTGGATAGAACTCCCCTATGTTCATTGTGCGCTCTTCGGGGGTAATTCTCGGCAAAGGGCTGTTGTCAGCGCCGGGCTTGAAACAGATACAGCGAGTCAGCAAGTCAGCGGGCGAAATGCGTCGGCAAGGTTTCATCCTTCGGGGGCTGAGAAGCCGCAGGGAAGCTGACGCTGCGACCGTTCGCGGAGATTCAGGATGAGGGGTATCGAGTGTATTTGAAGGTTGATGGGTGAGCACCTACGGCCGGTCGTAGAAGCGGAAGAAGAGCGAGGGCTTGGAGATGGGCTCGGCGCGGGCTACGATGGCGGCGGCCTGGGGATCGCTGAGAGGCGTGAACTCGCGCGCGAGCTGAACATTCTCTTCGAGCTGGGCGATGGAGTCGCAGCCGATGATGATGGTGCTGACTGGGCGCGAGAGGGTGTAGAACATGGCTTCGCGCATGGTGAGGGTGCCGGGGGTGGGCGCGGGGACCATGCCTTCCCACATGTGGGCCTGGACTTCAAGGGGCTGCGGGGTCCAGTTGGAGAGCAGGCGGCCGCGGCCGGGAATCTTCATGCCGATGATGCCCATTTGGCGTTCGACGGCGAGGGGCAGCAGGGCGTCGTTGAAGCTGAAGTGGTGGGGGTCGGCGGCGTTGATGGCCATGAGGACCGTGTCGAAGGGATAGCGCTTGATGCCCTCGATGAGTGCGTCGGGGCGGTAGTGGCCGGTGAGGCCGAGATGGCGGACTACCTTCTGTTCCTTCATCTCGAGCAGGGCTTCCATGGCGCCGCCCTTGGCGAAAACCTGATCCACATCATGGAGAGTGCCGATGTCGTGCAACTGCCATAGATCGACATGATCTGTCTGGAGCAGTTGCAGCGACTTCTCGATCATGCGCATGGAATCGTCGCGGGTGCGCTCCCTGGTTTTGGTGGCGAGGAAGGCCTGGTTGCGGCGATGGGCCATGACCTTGCCGACGTATTGCTCGCTCCAGCGGTCGGGGCCGCCGTAGATGGAGGAGGTGTCGATGTAGTTGACACCGAGGTCGAGGGCGCGCTCGATGATGGGAACTGCGACGGCTTCGTTGTTTGGCTTTTCGAGAGAGGCCTGGCCGCCGAGCGAGAAGATGCCGACCTTGTAGCCGGTTTTGCCCAGATTGCGGGTGGGCATGGCGGCGGGGGTAACGGGATTGGACGGGAGTGCGGGGAGGGTCTTCGTTGTTTCGGCGGCGAGGGCGGAAGGGGCCAGGAGGGCGGCAGTTACGACGCCACCGGTTTTGAGGAATTCGCGGCGGCCCTGATTACCGATGGTGGTGTGCTTACTCATTGGGATCTCCTTCGCTCGGACTGTGACCGATGAGAATCATGATAGTCCAGCCCAGGTGCGGGAAGAAACATCCAGGGTGCACCGGGGCCGCGGCTGGCTACTATGTAGGTGAAATATAGGTCCTCTTCCATTGCGGAACTCTAAACCAGATTCGAAAATGGTGTAGACCGATGGGCTTTCCCTCAGGGGCTAAAGCCCGTTGATTTTATTGGTGTTTTGCGGCACGGCTAAAGCCGTGCCCTTTCAAAACCGGTCTACACCAAATGCAAAAATGCTCTAAACCTGGGAAGCGAGGGGAGCAAGAGGCAGGGGATGACTGCTTGCTGAAAGAGAGCTTTAAAGGCAAATGCAGGTCCTTCGGCTCCGCTCCACCCCAGCGACGAAGACCTGTCTCTGGGGACCCCGACCGCTGAAAAACGCTTCGCTACAAGGATGACAGCCTCTTGAGGGAATGAGGGTACTGAGAGCTCTACATTTCATACGAATGACGCACAAAGACCGCTCCGGGTGGGAGCGGCCTTTGTGTTTGTAGAGAGAACCAAGGTGGAGGGAATCAGTCGCCAGCTACGGGCTCGCGGGTTTCTACGGGCCTGGCGGGGGCGATAGAGTCAAGACGAACCAGACCTTCGACGGGCTTTTCGCCGAGGACGTGCTCGCGGTAGAGCTTGGCCATCTTTGCGTTCTCAGCATCTTCTTTGATCTTGGTTTCGCGGGCGCGGAGCTTTTCTTCGCGGGAGTTTTTCGCGATTCCGAGGTTGTCGAGAGTGTGGTTGGCTTCGGCGTTGACGTCCTGCATGTTGAGAGCCAGATGGTGGCCCACCTCGGGCATGTTGACCTTTTTGCCGCCGGCGAAGATTTCGTGGCGGCCGTGCTCCTCATACCACTTGGTGAGGGTTGCGGTCATGTGCATTTTCTCGATGATGTTGCGCCAGCCGACGCCGGTGTTGTAGGCGCAGAAGCTGATTTCGCCTTCCTGGGTGGCGTAGGGAA